>JABMMY010000345.1 GCA_013205415.1 Deltaproteobacteria bacterium | reverse complement strand
GTTCCCACTCCATTTCCAGACGAAATACAAAATGGCCACTCTAGCAAGGCCTCTCCCTGGCTGTTTTTTATCGTCTCAAAAAAGTGAGCCTGATCTGTCGATAGATTTTCAATCTTTGGCCGTTGATAAAAAAAGTAGGTTCCCTCTGCAACAAATAATAGGGTCCATAATATAAACCACCTTTTTCTATCGATATTAGGTTGCCATCTTTGTAATCGAATTAACACTAATTCGGTGATCTCCGGCACAAGAAAAAGCCCTATAAAAATAGCGGGAAACACAAGCGAAAACCTTCCGGACACTCGCACCGCTCGCATCCATGGGAACAGCTTTATAATAGGGAAAATATCTGGTTGCGTTCCTGCTAAAATAAAAAACAAAATTATAAGAGGATAAAAAGCTTTAAGTTTATTTTTGTAGACAACCCAAATGGCCAAAAGGCCCGGAATAGAAAGGGTCCAACCCGGTGACATATTACCTGGCATCTCGGGCTTATCTAAAAACAGGTATTTTAACCATTGGGTATTAGGATTAATAATCGGTAGCCAGGGGACCATAAGTCTTAAGGGATTCGCCCACCAATTACCTTCATCAGAAAATAGTCCCTTATATTTCATCACCACGGTCGCTAGGATTGGAACAAAAGCCCAAATACAACTTACCGTAAGCAACGCCCAAAGAAACACCCAAAACCCACAGGCGGTGCATTGGTATTGCGAAAACTCTGCCTTCACCTCTGAGAGGTTCCAAAAACCAACTCCCCGTTTTTTAGTTCGGTCTCTTATTTTATTAAACCCATGGTACCCTCCACACCCCAGCATCACTGTAAAAGAGGTTAAACCAAAACCGGCGATAATACTGACATCTAAACCCACTCCAGCCACCAAAAGAAAGGCCCTGAAACTCAGTAGTGAAATTGATATTTTTTTCTTGGTCAAATCGGAACAGATCAGCACGTCGGTAAGAATAGATAGCGCCGCCCAGTGCACAAAACTAAGGTTCATATGGTCTGGATATTTTCTGAGTGCCGAAAGATTAAACAGCCCAATTAAGATTGCCGCCAAAATGCCACGATAGGTTCCCCACCTGGATCTGACTAAAAATAGGGCCCCAAAAGTAGCCACTGAAAAAGAAAAGCATCCATACCATGCGAGCCAGGGACCGCTCCCCAGTAGGCCGGTCAAAATAGCGGTGAAATAATGGCGCTCTAAAGACCACCCATGCGCTATAAAATCTAATCCAAAGGGGTATAAAATATCATTCGTATATAAAGATAAATGGGGGAACGGAAAAAGATGGAGGCTCTTATAAAAAAAATCCTCAGCAACGGGATACACCATCGCATCCCCCATCGATAAATAATGAGCAGAAAAGGGCTTAAATATAAAAAGCATCTCAAATAAATAGATCGAGATTAATACAGCCCAAAGAAAAAAACGGCTGCGGCCTTCCTTGGTGATTCCTAATTTTAGTTTCTGGTTTATCATTTTTATCATTAGACCTCTTCCGTAACCTAAAGCGCTATATTTTCCTACCACCAATCACAGAGCTGGGGATCTAGGAAGTCATCGGCAAGAAACTTTATCTTCCCTCGGCGCCATCCCATAGGACACTCCTCTTGAATCACCTTTCCTTGCGTGCCATTTGCCCAATAGCTAAAGTGTTTCATTCCCCAATCCTTCACCACGCCCGCAATAGCGGCTAGGTTTTCGGGGTGAGTTGAATCTCTCCATAAAACCTCTGCCTTCCCGGTCATACTATTTTGCACGACAGAAAAGTAATCACACCCTCCTGGTAATTGCGCTTCAAAATAGGGTGATGGCAACCGAATGCCCTTTAACTTCGAAAAGAAACGAAACCTTTCTACCTGCCAATCCCAAAACTCAACCTCTGGAGCTATCATTAATTTCCCCTCGGGCAGGCCTACCATCTTTTTTTCCCGCAACTTATAAATGTGCTGAATAAAACTTTCTAGATCGAGGGGTTTAGTTTTTCCCCTCATTGGCGTAGGGGACTGTGGTACCGGCTCCTCTACTTCAAAAAGGTTAGCCTCCGTTTTTCTAAACCCCCACCTTTCATAAAAAGCAGACCCCACATCGGAGTGTAAGACCCCCACATCCCATGGCTGGATTTTTAGAAATTCATCTAAAAGATGGGATGCGTAACCACGCCCTCGTTGATCCATGGGGGTAATAACCGAAGCGATAAGAAATCCTGGTTTTTCTAGAATTTTTTTATCAGGTCCTTGTGTAATAAAAAAGTTTAGTTGAAGCGCATCCATCGACGAAACAATCGTTCCTGAACTATCTTTTAATACGTAGGTTTCAATTCTTTTTTTCCCAAAGGGATGGGAGTAAAGGGCTTGGTTTCGTTTTATAAATTCATTAGCAGTGAGATCTTTAGCCCAGGCCCCGGCTCGCAGCAAAGATAGGTGATTGCGTTCCTCTGGATTGGCTTTGTCAAAGTAAAGAGAGCTCATCAAAATTTTAGCTGCGTGAATTTTAAAGATATTTTTTTGAGACCGCGCCCTCGAAACTCTACGATCAACTTGTCATCTCCCAAATTCTCTCGAACAATACCCTCTCCAAAGGTGGGGTGTTGCACTCTAGCTCCCACAGACACTCCACTCTCCTCTGTCGCACTAGAGGATCCAGAAAAGTCTACTGCCTCTGTGGTTTGATTGAAATCATCTTGGTTAAAAACCGATGAGGTAGAATCAAAATCCTGATTAGAGTCATTAGCACCCGACCAAGAACGAGGGCGAGGTGGTAGGCCCGGTCGCTCAGTAAAATGACGTTTTCTAGCAAAGTAATCGGCCTTTTTAATTTCTAAATAATCCTGGGGAATCTCCTCAACAAATCGACTGAGAACGCGAAAACTGGAGTTACCGAAAATGGTACGATTTTTAGCGTAAAATAGACTTAGATGTTTTCTGGCACGAGTCATGGCAACATAAAATAGTCGTCGTTCCTCTTCAATATCGGAGGGCTCCTCTGGCTCCCAGGGCCTGACATTAGGAAATAGCTCCTCCTCTAATCCTACAATGGAAACCCTATCAAATTCTAATCCCTTCGCCATGTGGATTGTCATCATCTTAACGGCCGGGGCATTAGGATCAAATCTATCGCTGTCAGAAACTAAAGCTATCTCCTCTAAAAAACCCTCAAGGGTGAGCTCTTTTGTAGGATCCTCCCCCCCTTTTCTCAACTCATACTCAACCACACTTTGTCGTAGTTCGGCTAAATTCTCTAAGCGACTTTGCGATTCCACAGTTCCCTCGTCGCTCAAGCTTTTTCGATACCCACTCTCTTCGATCACCATATTAATCATGTCGGAAGGAAGGACCGAATTATTAGCCGCTCTGAGCACCTCCATGAGATCATAAAATTGTTTGAAGTTTTTTTGCGACCTTCCTAAATCAAGCTCGATTGAGGGTTCATTTCCAAAGGCATCTTGAAGAAGCTGAAAACAGCAGACATTTAACTCTCTCGCCTTAGTGGTAAACCGCTCCAGAGAAACAGCTCCGATTCCCCTCGTGGGAACATTTATAATCCTGCGAAAACTAACGTCGTCCTTGGGATTTGAAATGAGTTTTAAATAGGCTAAAGAATCTTTGACCTCAAGCCGCTCATAAAATTTTAATCCGCCATAAATCTGGTAATTAATCCCTTTTGCCCTGAGCATGTCCTCTAACAAACGAGACTGCGCATTGGTGCGATAAAAAATAGCGATCTGATTAACCGTTAATCCCTCTTTGATCGCCTGAGAAATCTGTTCTGTGACCTTATGAGACTCATCATGTTCATCATAGGCTTCAATGAGTTTTATTTTTTCACCGGAATCATTCCGAGTGAATAGTTTCTTATCTCGGCGCTCGGTGTTGTACGCAATCACATGGCTTGCGGCCTCAATGATATTTTTTGTGGATCGATAATTCTCCTCCAGCTTAAAAATAGTGGCATTAGGAAAATCTTTTTCAAAATTAAGAATGTTGGTAATGTCGGCTCCGCGCCATTTATAGATCGATTGATCTTCATCTCCCACAGCGCAAATATTAGCAGTGGATCCCGCTAACAATTTCATCAAAAGATACTGACAGCGATTGGTATCTTGGTATTCGTCGATCAATAGGTAGGGGAATCTATTTTGATAGTTCTTTAATACCTGGGGATGCTTTTGAAATAATTTAACGGTCAATAAAATTAAGTCGGCAAAGTCTAAGGCAGATGAGGCTCTTAACACCTCTGCATATCTGATAAATATCTTTACGAAAGCATCCTCCACCGGGCCGCCAAATTGGGGTTGGTATCCGGTGTGATCAAGCCCTTCATTCTTTGCGCGATTAAGCCTAGACTGCATCGCCTTGGGCGAAAACATAGAGTCGCTCAAATTAAGCTCTTTCATGACGGCCTTAACTACCGAGAGTTGGTCTCCGTCATCATAAATGGTAAAGGTTGGAGTGTATCCAAGATGGTGAATCTCTGAGCGCAAAATACGCACGCAGGCTGAGTGAAAGGTACTGATCCAAAGATCCCGTGGATAAATAGGGCCCGGGGCTAAGGTTTGTAAAATTTGCGTGACTCTCTCTCGCATTTGGGCTGCTGCTTTATTAGTGAAGGTAACTGCAAAGATTTGAGTGGGATCGACATGGTGATTAAGAATAAGATGAACAATTCGACGAGTCAGAACCCTAGTTTTTCCAGAGCCTGCTCCCGCTAAAATAAGAATAGGCCCATCGCCATGAAGGACTGCATTGCGCTGAGGATCATTTAAGGATTCGAGATAATTCACCGTTCACTCCCGAGAGCAAATAAACCTCACGCAGAGGGGTTTGGCAAAACAATCCATCGATATTTTTGAGATTAATAGGAGCGTTTGCGCTAAGGGGCTGTGGCGAAATTAATTGCCTATTTGGTGAGGCAGGTTTAGGGCTCCTTGGAGAGATTTTTTCTTGTGTTGCGTCAAGTATCTTTTGCTGTTGGAATTGCCAAAAGGGATTTAATAATACTTTCTATAATCTTCTATTCTATAATCTCCCTTGCGTTAGCGAGCCTTCTCAATCACCCTTTTTATTCATGATTCGATCTTTATTTTCTATCTCATTGCTTATCGCTCTGTTTTTTTCGTCATTTTCGATGGCAAAAAAAAACCGGTCTCCCTATTGGTCTCCGCCACGCTTTGTGGCCAAGACCTCACCCGGTCATTCCACTCTCTCCGCTTCCGATTCCTTAGCTCTTCAGAGAGTTTTGCAATCGGAAAATCAACGCTTGGTAAAGGATCCCTATTTATTACAGGCCATTTTTCATAACTCTCCTAAAGTGGCTACTGCTGCTGTGCTGGCCTTGGGACGCGTGGGAGATCCCTATGCTATTGAAGCCCTCTCAAGAG
>JABMMY010000344.1 GCA_013205415.1 Deltaproteobacteria bacterium | reverse complement strand
GTGAAGGATATTATAAAAAATAAACAATCGATGACGGTTCTAAAAGGCATTAAGCCTCTAGCTGAGGAGGCTGTAAAGGTAGCTATCTCACTTGCTAAAAAGCAGGTGTTTGTATTTGATGAAAAGAAAAATAATGGATTCAAAGAGGTTCCCGTCATTAACACGCCGGTTTCTAAAATCACCAAGGAGAATGTCCAGAGTCAAATCATAGATAGTGGATTTCACACTAAAGAATCTGTGTTTGGTGTGATTAAAGGATAAAGGCATCTCCCACTCATGAATTCCCCTCTTCTATCTATTTCCAAGGTGAGTAAATCCTTCGATGGGATTTTTGCACTTCGAGATGTGAGTTTTGAAATATTTGAAGGGGAATGTATTGCTTTAGTGGGAGAAAATGGAGCGGGTAAATCCACCTTAATGAAAATTTTAAGTGGCGTGTGGCCACTAGGTAGCTATGGTGGGGAGGTTTTTTTTAATCAAAAAAAACTGTCTCTCAAAACGCCGATTGAGGGAAGAAAAAGTGGAATCTCAATTATTCATCAAGAGCTTTGTCTTTTTTCTAAACTAAGTGTTGCAGAAAATCTTTTTCTTACAGAATCATATCCCTATGATGGAACCCCCTCTAACCGTCTTTTTCAAAGAGTTCATTGGGAGACTATTTATGAAAAAGCGCAAACCTTGATGAACGATCTGGGGTTTGACGTTGCGGTCAGGAGTTTAGTTGAAGACCTCAGTGTAGCGCAGCGGCAGTTAGTAGAAATAGCTAGAGCTTTTCATCATAAGGCTAGGCTTTTAATTTTAGACGAACCCACCTCGGCATTATCGCAGGTAGAGGTAGAGACTCTTTTTAAGGTCATTAAGCGAATGCGCCATAAAATGACCTTCATTTATATTTCTCATAAACTAGACGAAGTTTTTGAATTAGCAGATCGTATTATTGTGCTCAGAGATGGTCAGGCTGTAAAAAATTTAAATAAAGGGGAGACAAATTTCAGCGAAGTTATTCGGGAGATGGTGGGACGTCCACTCACGGTAACTGAGAGACTAGCTCGTACCGTGCAGGGTGAAACTATTCTTTCTATTCAAAATCTTTCGCATCAAGAAACCAAGGGAAGAAAGGTACTAGAAAATATTTCTTTCCACGTGAAGGCGGGCGAGGTTTTTGGGATTTCAGGATTGATGGGCTCTGGAAGAAGTGAACTTTTAAGATCCATTTTAGGAATTCATCCAGGAGTGAGAACGGGAGAGATTATTTTTGAAGGCCGAACTACAAATTGGCGAAGTCTAAGCGAGGCAATGAAGGACAGGGTCACCTTTGTTCCGGAGGATAGAAAAAAGGATGGACTGTTTTTGGAACATGCCATCGATTTTAATCTCACTATTGCAACGCTCGATAGCGATATTCACCCTACTGGAATCTTAAAGCTTTCATTAGAAAAAGAGCGAGTTCAGAAACTAATTTTAAAAATGGGAATCAAATGTAGTGATTCTAAAAATCCAGTTAAAGTTTTAAGTGGTGGCAATCAACAAAAGGTATTGCTCGGAAAGGTAGTGGCTCTTTCTCCGAAGGTTTTAATGCTTGATGAACCGACTCGTGGAGTTGATGTGGGTGCTAAAGAGGAAATATACGAAATCATAAGAGAGTTATCATCGTTGGGGATGGCTGTAGTACTGGTGTCTTCAGAGTTGCCAGAACTGTTATCTTTAAGCGACCGCATTTTAGTATTGCGAGAGGGAAAAGCCATGGGTGAATTAGTGAACTATCAATTAACACAAGAAAAAATAATGTCGTTGGCGGCAGGGGAAGAAAATGGAAGTTCTCATTGAGAAAATTAGTATGAAGAACAGATCGACTGAAATTAATTGGCGCAGCTATCAGCGAGATCTCATTCCTATCGGAGTTATTATTCTTTGTGCGCTAGTTTTTGATTATTGGAGTGGTGGCTCTTTTATCACTCCAAGAAATTTAAGCAATTTATCCCGTCAGATTTGCGTTAATTTAACCCTGGCAGTGGGAATGACGTTAGTGATTTTAACCTCGGGTATCGATTTGTCTGTGGGAAGTGTTTTGGCTCTATCTGGGATGACGGCGGCTATTTCTCAGGTCCATTGGCAGTGGTCAGGGATGGGTGTGAGTGGAGCTGTTCTCTCCTTTGTTTTGGCGATTTGTGTAGGGGGTTTTTCTGGGGGGACTACAGGAATTGCAGTGAGCCGATTGAAGATTACCCCTTTCATTGTGACGTTGGGAATGATGGTGATTTGTCGAGGCCTCACACTAATCATCTCCTCTGCACAGGCGGTGGCTCCGCTGGGTGATACTTTAGGCAAACTAAGCTCCGACTATTTGCCTGCTGACTCGAGTCTGATTTTGTTATCGATAGTAGGAATTGGCGTGACGCTCTTTCTTTTTTGGCAGTGGTTTCAACAAACAATCACCGTACCTGAATTGATAAAAACATTGGCAGCCAATTTAGCCCTTTGTGGTGGAGGTATTTATATTTTTTGTAATTACCGTGGTATTCCGTACATGGTTTTTATTTCTGTCATCTGTGCTTTGAGTGGAATTTTTATTTTAAAGTACACACGATTAGGTCGTTTTATTTATGCCATCGGAGGAAACCCAGAGGCTGCAGAACTATCGGGGGTTCCTGTGGCTAAAACGCTATGGGTTACCTATTTCATCATGGGTTGTTTAGCCGGGCTTGCCGGAGTGATGGATTCTGCAAGAGTGAACGGCGCGGTGCCTTCAGCTGGAGAATTGGGTGAGCTTGACGCGATTGCTGCGGTGGTTATTGGGGGAACTAGTCTCATGGGAGGTATCGGGACTATTGGCGGCACGGTGCTGGGTGTTCTCATAATGGGAATTTTAAATAACGGAATGAGTCTCGTAGGAGTGAGTGAACACTATCAAAAGGTGTTTAAAGGATTGGTCATTATCTTGGCCGTTTATTTAGATTTAAGATCTAAGAAAAAATGAAGAGAGTTGGTAGATTTATAATTCTGAAGTAAAATTAATGAAGGTAAATTTTACAGGAGTTATCCCCCATTACTACAGCTGAACTATTTGTGTCCTGTCTTGAACGAGAAGGTGTGACTACTATTTTTGGGGTTCCCGGGGAAGAAAATGCCCATCTCATGATGGCACTTGAGAAATCTTCAATAAAATTTGTTCTTACGCGGCACGAGCAGGGGGCTGCATTTATGGCCGACGTCTATGGTCGCCTTACTGGTGAAGCGGGTGTATGCCTTGCGACCTTAGGGCCTGGAGCGACTAATCTTGTGACAGGGGTTGCCGACGGAAATATGGATCGTGCTCCCATGGTAGTGATCACGGCTCAGGCTGGAATGCAGCGGCAACATAAGGAAAGCCATCAGCACATGGATGTAGTGGCTATGTTTAAGCCCATTACCAAGTGGGCCGTTACTGTAGTTCATCCAGATAATATTCCAGAGATCGTACGAAAAGCATTTAAGTTAGCCACCACTGAAAAACCTGGGGCCTGTCATATTGAGTTGCCTGAAGATATTATGAAGTTGTCTAGTGAAAAGTTACCCATTTCACCCGAGCGATTACGCCGTCCTGTCGCCGATAACAAGATTATTGATAAGGCGATGGCTCTTATTCTAAATGCTAAACGTCCGATTATTTTAGCGGGTAACGGTGCCATTCGCAAAAGAGCTAGTCAGCAACTACAGGCTTTTGCCTCTCAAACGGGCATAGGTGTGATCAGCACCTTTATGGGAAAGGGTGCTGTGCCTCGCAGTTCCCCGCAATGTCTTTATACGGTGGGATTACAAGCGAAAGATATTGTGAGTTGTGCCATAGATGCATCGGATCTGGTGATCTGTATTGGTTATGATTTAGTAGAATACCATCCCTGGCTTTGGAATTCTAAAGGTGACAAACAGATTATTCATGTCGATTTTTTACCTGCTGAAATCGATGCTCATTATCTTGCTAAGGTGGAAATTGTCGGCGATATCGCCCACACACTTTGGATGTTCAATGAACGCATTAAAGGGAAACAGCTTAACTATGATTTAAAACAACAGGGGCTGGTGCGAACCCAAATGTTTGAAGAGATTTCTGCACACAAAAATGATCGTACCGAAGGAACCATTCGTCCGCAAAAGGCACTTTGGGATGTACGTCAGGCGCTGGGCCCCTCAGATATTTTACTAAGCGATGTCGGGGCTCATAAAATGTGGACGGCACGCTATTACGCAGCCGATGATCCTAATACCTGCCTTATTTCTAATGGCTTTTGCTCAATGGGATTTGCCTTGCCGGGTGCGATTGCTGCAAAAATGGTTTATCCCGATCGTAAAGTGATTGCGATTTGTGGGGATGGCGGTTTTTTAATGAACGTACAGGAAATGGAAACTGCCAAACGCATTGGAGCTAATATTGTAGCTATGGTTTGGGAAGATGGTGGATACGGACTCATTGAATGGAAACAAAATAATGAGTTTGGTAAACATACCGAGCTAAGTTTTGGAAATCCTGATTGGGTGAAGCTTGCCGATTCTTTTGGGTGGGTTGGAATGCGCATTAATAATGCAATCGATTTAGCTCCTGCACTTAATAAAGCTTTTTCACTGAAGGTTCCCTGTCTAATTGTGATTCCGATCGATTATAGAGAAAATGCGCTTTTAACTCAGCGACTAGGCAATATTGCATGTCCTATTTAATGTTTTTTGAGGTGGCTCATGTTGAAAAATAAATATCCCTATTATTTAGCAAATAAACCCCAACAACCTAACTCCGATCTTGAGGTCACCGATAAATTTACCGGTGAAGTTGCCACAAGAGTAGCGATGGCAGATGCCAAGGCTATTGATCTCGCCATTGCAAAGGCTGTAGAGGCTGTGGAGCCCATGAGAAAAATGCCAGCCTATAGTCGACAAAATGTATTAAATTATTGTGCCGATCGCTTTAAGGAACGAGAGGAGGAACTGGCGTATAGTCTGTGTGTCGAAGCGGGCAAACCGATAAAAGATAGTCGTGCAGAGGTCGGTCGTTTGATAGATACGTTTCGAATTGCAGCTGAAGAATCGGTGAGAGTGATTGGGGAGGTGATGACACTTGATATTTCTCCAAGAGCCAAAGGGTACACTGGAATGTGGAAGCGAGTTCCTATTGGGCCCTGTTCCTTTATTTCACCCTTTAATTTTCCTTTGAATCTTGCCGCTCATAAAATAGCACCTGCGATTGCAGCCGGTTGTCCCTTTGTTTTAAAACCGGCAAGTAAAACTCCGCTTGGCGCTTTAATCATTGGGGAGGTGCTTGCGGAGACTGAGTTGCCTCTTGGGGCCTTTTCAATCTTACCGTGTCATCGTGAAGGTGCCGATCTATTTACTACCGATGAGCGCTTTAAACTTTTAAGTTTTACGGGATCTCCCTCTGTAGGATGGGATTTAAAAAAACGAGCAGGAAAAAAAAAAGGTGGTTTTAGAACTGGGGGGTAATGCTCCAGTCATCATTGATGAAGATGCCGACATTGAGGATGCAGTTCAGCGCGTGGTATTTGGAGCTTTTTATCAATCGGGTCAAAGCTGTATTAGTGTGCAACGAATTTTGGTACATGAAAAAATATATAATATTTTTCGTGACAAGCTCATAGTAGAAACCAAGAAATTAAAAATGGGTAATCCTAAAGAGGAATCTACTTTTATTGGACCCATGATCTCAGAACAGGAGGCCACACGACTTGAAGGCTGGATTAATTCTGCCCTTAAAAATGGGGCTCGTCTTTTGTGTGGCGGAAAGCGAAAAGGGGTAATGTTAGAGGCAACATTACTAGAGAATGTTTCACCAATGGAGAGGGTGTGTACCGAGGAGGCCTTTGGTCCTATTGCCATCCTGGCTCCATTTTCAAGTTTTGATGAGGCATTAAAAGAGGCCAATCAAAGTCAGTTTGGCTTACAGGCCGGAATTTTTACTAGAGATATTTATAAATCGATGAAGGCGTGGGACGAATTAGAGGTGGGTGGGGTTGTGATCGGAGATGTGCCCTCCTGGAGAGTAGATAACATGCCTTATGGTGGAGTCAAAGAAAGTGGATTGGGTAGAGAAGGCGTTCGTTTTGCAATGGAAGACATGACCGAAATTCGCATGCTCGTCCTCAGAACAAAAAATTAAAAGGAAATAGAAATCAAGATGAAATCTCTCCACAGATGGGTCTTTCTTTTATTAATAGTCGGAGGTTTTTTTTCTTTTGCCTCATTTTGTGATGAGAAGGAATATGAAAAAGGGGAGGTATTAGCCATTAATCCCCAGTTTCTTCATCCCACTCAGGCTATTTATGGCAGGCTTGAAGTAGAATCGTATATTAAAACATTAAAAGATCTAATGAACGATGAGGGGGTAGAGGCTGTTCGTGATTATTTTAAAAAAAAGTCCGGCAAAATAATTATTGGCCCGCAAAATAGCAAATGGTTAGTTGATGGTCATCATCATGCTAAGGCTTTAGATGGGTTAATAAAAAGTGATAAAAGATTTCGAAATATCTCGTTTTATGTAGAGGTCATCAAAGAGTGGAATGAGTTAACGCCCAAAGAATTTGAACAGGCGATGAAAAATGGCAATAAAAAAGGTGAATTAGGTACCCCGCCCTTTGTTTACTTAAAGGATTTAAAAGGCAGGACAAAAAGCTTTAATAGCCTTCCTAAAAGATTATCCTCCTTAAAAGATTCACCCTTTCGAAGTGTAGTATGGCTCTTAAAAAAGGAGGGGATTATTCAAAAAAGTGATGATCTGCCCTTTCAAGAATTTGTTGTTGCAGACTACCTCAGAAAACATATTAAAATCACGCCAACCCTCACCCCAAAGGACTATGAACGAATCCTAAAGGAGGCGATAGTGTGGATAAAAAAAGCGGATAAATCGGACCTACCAGGCTTTATTAAAAAACCGGCGAGTCAATGTGTTAAAGTATTAGAAAATATAGAATCTAATATTTCACATTAAACAAAAACAGGAAAACTATGAAAAATATAATTGGGCTTGTTATTTTTCTTATCTCCTCATTTTTATCTGGCGCTGAGGTTCTAAAGCTAAGTAAAAATAGATCTAGTTTAGCGATTAGTAATGATCTTGATAATATCTGGGTCATCGGACAAAAAATTTGTATCGATGCTAGAAATGGAGAACGTTTCTGCGGAATAGTAGTGAAGGTAAAAACTGAAGGTGCTATATGCAAAATGGAAGCACCTGCTTTAGCCGTTGAGATTGGCGATACCGTTACGATGGTAGAACCCTTAGATAAAGTTAACTCCGATAACAAAAGAAATAAATCAGCCACAGAAAAAGCGGCCAAGAGAGGGTTGGTTTTGGGGCTTGGAGGAGGATTGGTTCTCGGGGATTTGAGTATCGATCCTAATGTGACAGAGAGCGATTGGAAAAAAGGAATGAGCTTAGGATTGTTTTTGGAAATTCCGATTGGGTATGGAACGTTTTCATTGCAGCCAGGTCTAGGTTTTAGCCAAAAGGGTTATGAGGAGAGCTCAACCTCCCTCGGTTTAAATTACTTAGATTTACCATTGTTAATCAAAGTGGGTTTTTTGCAAGGGGATGTGGTGCCCTACTTAACTGCAGGTCCCTACGTTGCCTTTTTAATGGCAGCTAAAAGTAAGACCTTCTTTGGTGAGACC
>JABMMY010000343.1 GCA_013205415.1 Deltaproteobacteria bacterium | reverse complement strand
GTGTTGCTACAATTAATGGAACGGGTAGTCAATCTGCCAACAATCTTCTTTTTAAATCACTCTTTAGAATGGGTATTGGTGTTTGTGCTAAAAATCTTTTCCCATCAAATATTCAAGGATTACCCACCTGGTTTCAAATTCGGGTGAGCCAACAGGGCTATCAAGATCTTCGTGAGTTTGATGATCTTGCCGTTCTTATGAACGCCGAAACTGCGAAAGATGACATCGCAGCGATGCGCCCTGGCACTACCATCTTCTACAACTCAAGTATCATTAAGTTTACCGAGGACCAAATTAAGCCGGGGATGAGTGTTTATGCGATTCCTGTCGAAGAACTTTCAAAAGGTATTACCGAAACTAAACTTCGCCATCTGTTAAAAAATCTTTTTTATGTGGGAGCCCTCTCCCATCTTTATGAAATTGAAATTGAGGTCATGAAAAGCGTCATTCAAGATACTTTCAAAGGAAAGCAATCTGCGATCGATGCCAACGTAGCGGCACTTCAAATAGGTATCGACTACGCGAAAGCTAATTTTACTAAAACAGATAATTTTCTTTTCAAGAGAGCTAACTGCAACGAAGGAAAAATTATTGTTGAAGGAAATACCGCTTCAGCTCTTGGTGCTATTTATGGAGGGTGTACCGTAGTGGCTTGGTACCCTATCACTCCCTCTAGTTCTCTTGCTGAAACTTGCGAATCTTACATGAAGAAATTGCGAGTGGATAAGGACGGCAAAGCAAAGTTTGCTGTGATTCAAGCGGAAGACGAATTGGCTAGTATCGGAATGGTTCTAGGAGCGAGCTGGGCCGGCGCCCGTGCTATGACTGCGACTGCAGGGCCTGGAATTTCTCTCATGCATGAGTTCATCGGCCTTGCCTATTACTCTGAAATTCCAGCTGTGATTTTTGATGTGCAACGTGTCGGGCCCAGTACCGGCCTTCCCACTCGCACTCAACAATGCGACATCATCAGTTGTGCCTTAGCCAGTCATGGAGACACTAAACATATCCTTCTGTTTCCTTCTAATCCTACAGAGTGTTTTGAAATGGGAGCTGAAGCCTTTGATTTAGCGGATCGCATGCAAACCCCCATTTTCGTAATGACCGATTTAGATCTCGGAATGAACGCTTGGGTGGATAATGCTTTTGAATATAAAGCTCCTAGTTTTGATCGGGGTAAGGTGCTCTCTGCTGAAGATCTCAATAAAGTAAAAGATTGGGGCCGTTACTTAGATTCTGACGGGGATGGTATTTGTTATCGCACTCTTCCAGGTACCGATCACATGAAAGGTGCTTACTTCACTAGAGGATCGGGTCACGACGAATATGCACGTTATACCGAAAGCCCCGTCGTCTACACCAGAAACATGGATCGACTTTTGAAAAAGTGGCATACCTCAAAAAAATATCTGCCCAAGCCCGTTTTGAAGGGCGATATTAATTCTAAAGTGGGAATTATTGCTTACGGAACAAGCGATCATGCCGTAGTGGAAACGATGGATCGTTTAAGCACGACCTCTTTAAAATATTTAAGAGTCAGAGCCTATCCTTTCACTCAAGAGGTTGAAGAATTTATAAAATCTTGTGACGTGGTCTACATGGTGGAACAAAATCGTGATGGACAGTTACAGCAGCTTTTAGAAATAGATCTCCCTGGCATCCAACACAAACTACGGCCTATTAGATATTATGGCGGGTTCCCACTCTCAGCAGATATTGTTGAAAGAGAACTTACAAAACAGATGGGGAGATAAATCATGAGTACAGATACCAATTGTAACCGTGCTGGACTTAGTAAACTAGATTATGGAGGCAAACCCACTACACTTTGTAAAGGGTGTGGACACGATTCTATTACTGCCGGAATTATTCAAGCCTATTATGAATTAGGAGTGGCTCCTCACAGCTTGGCAAAATTCAGCGGTATTGGATGCTCCTCAAAAACGCCGACCTATTTTGTAGATAGAGCCCATGGCTTTAATACCGTTCACGGACGGATGCCCTCTGTAGCTACCGGTGCTAGTGTCGCTAATAAAAAGCTAAGTATCATTGGGGTTTCTGGGGATGGAGACACCGCCAGTATTGGTATGGGACAATTTTGTCATCTCGTTAGAAGAAATCTAAACATGGTTTACATTATTGAAAATAACGGCACCTATGGTCTTACTAAAGGGCAATTTTCAGCTACCGCCGATCTTGGCTCTACCGCAAAAAAAGGACCTGCAAATCAATTTCCTACTATCGACTGTTGCTCTATCGCTATTGAATTAGGAGCCACCTTTGTAGCTCGCTCCTTTTCAGGAGATAGAAAGCAGGTCATTGCTCTTATAAAGGCGGCTCATGCACATCAAGGTATCGCTCTACTAGATATCATCAGTCCTTGCGTTACCTTTAATAATCAAGAAGGCAGCACTAAGAGTTATAGTTTTGTTAAAGAGCATGCCATTCCATTGCATGAGCTTGGATTTGTTCAATCTCAAGATGAAATTACCGTCGACATGAAGGAAGGCGAGAAAAAAGAGATTAAGCTTCATGATGGCTCTCTTCTCACGCTACGAAAACTAGATAGAGAATATGATCCGACCGATAAAATGAAGGCCTTAACGGCCATCAATGACTCTCGACAAAAACAGGAGTTGATCACAGGCCTTCTTTACTACAGCGATAAAGGAACCGATCTTAATACCCTACTAAACACAGTGGAATCTCCACTTTGGGCTTTAGTAGAAAAAGATCTTGATCCAGGTCCAGAGGCTTTGAAAAAAATTAATGCGAGCTTAAGTTAGTTAGTCGCTATCGGAAAATTTATTTTGCTCTCGTGATGGGTACAAATGATTTGTAGTCTTTAAATAGAGCTGTTCAATTAATCCCTCTAAGAAAGGTAGGATTCTAGTGTCGCAGTCTGGCGACTTAGACTTTAATTTTTTATCTCAGGCCTTTACTGAGGCAAGAAAAGGTCGCGGCTTTTGTGCGCCCAATCCTTCTGTCGGCGCCATTATCGTTAAGAACGGAAAGATATTATCTCGCGGACACCACTCGCATAGTGGATCTTCCCATGCAGAGGTCGTAGCCTTAAAGTCTCTTTCTCAATCTCAAACTGAAGGGGCGACAATTTATGTGTCGCTAGAGCCCTGTTGTCATCAAGGAAAAACTCCTCCCTGCACCGACCTTTTAATTCAAAAAAAATTGGCGCGTGTCGTTTACGGTTTTAAAGATCCCAATCCTCTCGTAGCAGGAAAAGGGGCACAGGCACTTTTGGAAAATCAAATTCAAGTAGACTATTTGGAGACCTCTGAAGGGAATGCCTATTATGAGAGTTATTCGTACTGGACAACGCATAAATTGCCATGGGTAACGGCTAAATTGGCTATGAGTTTAGATGGAAAAATTGCGGGGAAAGCAGGAGCAAGATTACAACTCACTAGTTCGGTTGCTAATGCGTTTACCCATCTTTGCCGAAAAGAAACGGATGGTATTCTCACCACATCGAAAACCATTCTAAGAGATAATCCTCAGCTGAATGTTAGGCTGGAACAGGAAAGTTATTCAAAGCCTGTTTATATTATAGATAGAAATCTTTCTGTGTCCTTTGACAAAAAGGTATTTTCAACCGCATCTCATGTCACACTTTTTTGCAGCGATACTATTTTTGAAAAAAATAAACAACCGATAGAAAATGCAAATATTTCAATAGTTCCTGTTCCAGAAATAAACCACCAGTTAGATCTATGGTTTATTTTGCGATATATAGGGCTGCAAGGCAAACACGAGCTCTGGATAGAGGCGGGTGGAATCCTTTTTGAAAAAATACATTCTGAACAATGTGTGAAACGAACTCTCCTCTACTCCTGCCCAGTTTGGATAGGAGAGGAGGGGACTCCTGCATTTTGTTCCTCTCAAGTTAGTTTTTTAAATGAAGTTAAAACGATGCAATGGCAATCTTTGGGGAGAGATGGCCTTTTGGAAATCCTTTGGTGAGAGGAGAAAAGCTTCGTCGTCTTCCCAAGACTCATTGGGAATCATGTCGTAATCATCTCCTAAAAGGTGTCTTATCTGTAGTTGAAGTCCCCCTTGATCGACTCTTTCATTGTCTGCCCAAACCGCTCTCATTACTAATTCCATTATAGCCTCCAAATAAACTCTCAAAGTTAAGAGTATTAATTCGAGTCAAGCTATTGCAGGGAGCATGCCGCCCTAAATAAATAAAAGCTAGGCACTAGATCGCATTCCTAGGTCGAAAAACCTATCTCGATTAAGGGAACAGATCTCAGAACTGAGATGAAGCAATTCGAATCGGTAAAGTTATTCAAACGCACCTACAGTTTCCAGGACCAAAGTTCCTCTAAAAAATCATGGTAAGGAAGTACCTCGATACTATCGACTGTTTTCCTCTTTATCCGCTCCATCGAAACTACGATACGACGTTTTATATTGGGATAGTCCTCTTTTAAAAGGCGAAGTCCCTTTAAATGGTCCTCACGAATATTGGCTCGTCCCTTAACTTCGATAGCGATCTCCATGTCTCCGAGTATAAAATCGACCTCAGTCTCCTTTTTCACCCTCCAAAATGAAATTGGCAGATCAGGGGATCGATAGCTTTTATAAGCCCGTATTTCGTTGAAAATGAAATTTTCAAACGCTTTCCCCCAGGTTTCAGAACCAGGCTCCAGTTGCCGACGCCGCGCCAGAAAGTTAACGATTCCGACATCGAAAAAATAGAATTTGGGTGTCAGTGACAACCGTCGTTTTGGGCGCTTTCGATAAATCGGAAGGAACTCTCCAATCAGTGTATCTTGAAGAATTTCAAAATAAGATTTAACCGTGGGCGAGGAGACCCCCACATCACTGGCAAAGGTAGAATATTCGACTTGCTCAGTATCGGACAAAGATGCCAATTCTAAAAACTGGGAAAACGCAGGCAAGTTTCTGGAAAGTCCCTCATCAAAAATCTCTTCTTTAAGATAGACCGAATGGTATGCGCGTAGGTCTTCAAAATAATTTTCTGAATCATAAATCCGAGGCAGTAAGCCATGATTTAAGGCTCTTTGCAGCTCAAATTGGGATCCTAATTCAGGCCAGCACAAAGGCCTCAATTCCTTTGTCCAGGCCCGTCCCCCCAGCATATTGGCATGCGCTTTCTTTAGTTTTCGCGCACTAGAACCCACAAGAATAAATTTCTGCTTTCGAGATTCTATCAGTGAGTGAACTTCATCGAGAAGTTCTGGGACTTTTTGTACTTCATCAATAATGACAAGCTGATTCGCAGGCCGTGCTTCACAGATCTCCCGCAGACGCTGGGGCTTAGTCATTAACTCAGTACGCATTTCCGATTTCAGCAAATCGATAAAAAGGGCGTCTGGAAAACGTTCCCTTAGAATCGTGGATTTTCCTGTTTGGCGAGGGCCCCATAGAAAAAATGAGTTCTTCAAATTTAAATCAATGATTCGTTTATACATACATTAATAAAGTAGTACTTTATTAATGTAAAGTCCATTAT
This sequence comes from Deltaproteobacteria bacterium, assembly GCA_013205415.1. Classification (GTDB taxonomy): domain Bacteria; phylum Bdellovibrionota; class FAC87; order UBA2466; family UBA2466; genus UBA2466. The sequence continues at coordinate 7,785 of JABMMY010000343.1, read as the reverse complement.
TAAACGTGAGGTCACAAAATTTACTTTCTCGACCATAGGACTGCCCTCATTTGATTTTGCCCCCGGCCGCGCCGAACTAGTCTTGTAATTTAACGTGGTATTTGGCCTAGCGGCCACAGTGGTCTAAAAAACTGGTTCTGGAAAGGTTAGGCGCTATATCGCGCCTAACCTTCAGCGCTCAATGAAGTTTATTGGAACCCTCTGTGGAACTACTTTAATCCCGTAATGAAACTTGTCTCCAAACAGAGAGTAGGTTCAAAGATTATCAAAAAATGGGACAAACCAAAAACTCCCTGCGAGCGACTCATTAACTGTGAAACGATTCCTATTAGGACTAAGAGAATGCTAAAGAAGTATCAAAACTCAAAAAAACCCTTCTTCCATGAGTCAATACGAGGCGTGGTGGTAGGGCATTCCTTTTAAAATAGTAAAGGCTCGATAAATTTGCTCTGAAGCCATTACCCAGGCAAGATCACTTGGAAGGGTGCCTTTAGATAACGACCAAATAATATTTGCTTTATTTCGAATTTCATCATCAAGACCATAGGGCCCGCCGATTATAAAAACGACAGATTTGATAGCGGGATTGTCTAACCATTTTTTTATGTTTTCGGAAAATTCTGGAGAGGACCATTCCTTTCCTCGTTCATCCAAAGCCACTACCCACTGGCCAGGTAAAAAGATAGATCTATTTCTCCCCTTTAAACTCTCTAGATCTTTGTATTCCACGCCCTCGATAGGATTTAATATTTTAGTCCGCTTTAAGTACATCTCTACGAGCGACTTAGATTCGTTCGTAGTGGGCTTACCGATTTTTATAAGTTCAATTTTCATCGCTCCTCTTTCTATATCCAAGTCTAGTCATAGGGAAGGCTTTAGTTTACTCTCTGTAAATGCTAACCGACTTTGAGATTTTAAAAATTATTACCCATTCCAATCCGAATCTATTTTTAGAAAAGAGGGTATGGCTAACTATTCTTCACCAAGCGGTGGAATGGAGTTTCCCGGAAAGGGCCTCTCTCTGGCGAAGGCTTCGAAATCTTACCCCTTTAGAATCTAAAATAATTCTATATGCTGTGAATTTCTGGAGAAAAGAGGCCAAGCTTAATTTAATAAAAACTGCAACTAACCGATTGCTGCAGGTAGAGATAGCTCACCTGGCTAAACTTAAAGCCTTTCATTTGTCACAAAAAATGGCGGATAAAGGAACCACCAAAGACAAAACCGATTGGATGCTGAAAAGCCTGCGGTCCGATTTTCTTCGTACGTTATCTAAGAAAACATTTTTAGGTGATGAATGTCTAGATAGGGTGATGGGACTTAGTGAAAGAAAGGTTAAGCTAGATCTGTTTGGGAAAAATCTTAAAGCTTTGTATCGTAATGAAGATATTTATTTAGAGCTTGATTCCGAGGATCTTTTTACCCCCTACCGAGTCTTAGTTGATATCTCAGATAGATTAAAATTAAAATCTAAAGACCATGTGATCGATTTGGGAAGTGGTTTGGGACGAGTGGGAATGGTGCTGGGGCTTTTAAATCCTAAAGTCACTTTTTTAGGTTTAGAACTGATGAAGGAACGACATCTTCAAGCCGAAAAAGCGTCGATAAAAATGGGTTTGACTAAGAGAATAAAATTTGAGTGCTCGGATCTTTATAGAAAAAAAATTCCGTGGGCGAACTGTTATTATCTGTTTAATCCCTTTTCTTTTCTTACTATGAAAAGGGTATTTCAAGAACTCTATCAAAATTCAGAAAAAGGAAAGATCAATGTAGTAATGGCGCAGGTGGGACGACCTCCACGAATGGTGAAAAGGCACCCCTGGTTAAAACAGGTGTACCTTTCCCCCATCGATAGAAACTGGCGAGCTCACGGGTTTAGCTTTTATGAAAGCCGTGTTTTTTTAAAGCGAAGCCGTTAATGCAAACTGAAACTCTCCACTTTCTAGTGCTGAACCAAACTGTGTTTTAGAAAGATTCGGCGTGAAGAAACTTTCATTGTTGTAATAGGCCAATCCTATCGTCAAATTAGGGGTGAGTTCGTAATCTAACTCTGGACTGGTCGAAAGATAAAATGACCAGGCGGAATTATTAGCTGCTTCAGCTTTAAAGTTACCCGATCGTGTTTGGTGGAACATGATCGGAAGCGATAAAGAAAGCTTTTCAGTGAGTTGAATATCGGTAATTAAATAAACTCGATTTTCAAAAATATTGTTAGCGGTAGCTATTCCGTCAGATGAAATATTCCCCGGTCTTGTATTAATAATAGGGATCATCACCTCACTCATAGTGAGCTTTACTTTGTTGGAAATGGCTTTTGAAAGTTTTAAATAGTTCCTAATGGCCGTGAGGTTTCCTGTTTTTACTGAGCCTGCATCAATGGGTAGGTAGATTCTATTTTCATAAGCTAACGACAATCCCGAGGCCTGATTTTCCCATATCTTATTTACTTTAGTTTTTATAGCTCCGGAGAGAATCTCTAGTTTCATTCCACTAACCGGTCCAGAGCTTACAGGATCATATAGGTTAGTATTGAAGCCTTGCATGTAGGTAAGTGAAGTGTCTGCACTCAACTTAGCTCCCAGTTCAACAGTATCTTCAGTCGTAAATCCACCCGTTTTTGAAATCCAGGAGGGTCTGAAATCTATATATCCCGTGGCCTGAATACCAGAGGTCGATAGGGTGGCTGTTGATTTTTGTGTAGGCGTACTTTTAGCCGTGGTAGTCACAGCATGAGAACGCATTCCCCACATACAAGCTGTAAAGATAATTCCCCACCAAATATTTGACAATAACCTTTGAATTCGTTCCATAGTTCCCCCGTTGTTTCGTGATCTTTTAATATTAAATAACCCTTTTAGTTTTTTTTACTAAATCGATTCCTACATAAAGCAAAGAATGGGCCAGAAAAGATTATAGAAATTAGTTCTTATTAAAAAAAGGTAAATGATTGGCGTGAAGGAATAAATTCGAATGGCTTTTCTCTTAGTAACTTATCCTGAGGGGACTAAAGGGTCTCCTCTTTTAGGCATGAAATATCGCGTTGAGACCCTTGAATGACCTTAGAAGATGTCACTTTTTAGAAAAACTTTGGACGACAACTTTGGATACCACCGCATCTTCTGATCGCGATTCGGTAGATTTGCCTCTAAAAATAGCGATACCTTTCCGGTCTTTTTTTCAAAGGTCAGGGACATAATGTCACCATTAAAAAAGATTACACTTAAGCAGATCTAAAGAAGAAGGTTTAGGCCTAAATCAAAGGAAAGACCTTTGACCGATTGAAATTTACTTAGGCTGTTTTGGTAGGTGACTCCAAAGGTAAATCCTCCAAACCAATCGGAAGGGGTCGTTCCCTCTAAAAAAGAAACTGCAGAGGTGACAAAATAATAGGGAATCCAGAAGCTTTCATTAGCCCCTCCTATATTTGCCGTTTGATAAAACCAATGGCTACCCCCGCCTAACGTTATCGAGGGTTTCATGAATGGGAAACTACTTAGAGAATAGAGAAATTTTGCACCTAGATTCATGGGTACCCAGGAAAGAGATATTTTTTCCCGGAGAATTTCACCATTGAAACGAGTCATTTCAAAAGGTCCGGCTTTGTAACTAAATCCTAATTGGGCTGTTGATAAGACACGAAATCCACCCCAATTAAATAATGGAGTGACAGCAGCAACACTTACCTGGGTTAGGCTTGGAAATTGTTTACCATAAGCCACCTCAAAATTTGGATTGGTCAGAGTTAATACGGTAGGCATCATGATAGAGAGTTGAGGCATGAGCCAGGTACTCTCTAAAAGTGTGGAATTTTTCAATTCGCCTTGGGAGGATTTTTCCACAGAAATTTCCCGAGTCGTTTTAATCTTAGGGACCCTAGACGTGGCTGCTAAAAGGATAGGGGAATAAAATAAATCTAAAAATAGAAATCCAATTAGAAGAAACAGCTTAGAGCGATATGATTTAGTCACTAAGTAAAAGCCTATCTCAATGTTAAGTTTTTGGCTAGTGAGCTTTGAAATGCTAAGGTTTCTCAGTATGACCCATAGTAAACCTCCTCCAAAAATGAATTCGATGCGCTCAATTTTTCTAGGCGGAGTGATTCCTATCGTTATTTTCACGCTGGTTGAGGAATATTTTGGCACCTTATGGGGACTCATCGCAGGAATGGTTTTTGGGCTAGGAGAGATTATCTATGAAAAAGTAACCCAAAAAAAGGTAACTACGATCACGTGGATTGGAAATGGACTACTTCTTGGAATGGGTGGAATTGCTATTTTCACGAGTGATGGCATTTGGTTTAAACTACAACCCGCCATTATTGAACTGTTTATGGCGGGTCTCCTAATGGGCTCCTCCTGTTTGGGGCGACCCTTTCTTCTCTTAATGGCGAAGAAACAAAATACATTCGCAAAGGTACCTGAGGCCCTGCGTACCGTCTTAGAAAAACAATTTAGGGGATTAAATTTTCGTATTGGAATTTTCTTTTTGGCTCACGCCATTTTGGCCACCTGGGCAGCCCTGCACTGGTCGACTAGGGCGTGGGCTATTTTAAAGGGAGTGGGTCTCACGGTAAGCTTGGTCGTATATATGGTAATAGAGATCTTTTGGCTTAAATTTAAAATGCGAAAAAATAGACCTCTTAGGTGAAGGGAGGGGTCTAATACTAAGGAAATAGGGTCGGCTGGGCCGACGGAGCCGACTTAGGCATTGCTAGCTTTAAGTGAGAGTAGGCAAGTTCGGTTACGACTCTCCCTCTGTTGGTGCGATTCAAATAACCACATTGAATAAGAAAGGGTTCATAAACATCCTCTAAAGTCTCTCTTTCTTCACTGAGAGCAGACGCTAATGTTTCGATGCCTACCGGCCCCCCTGCAAATTTCTCCGCAATAGTGCGTAGGAAAAGACGATCCATTTGATCAAGGCCCTTCTCGTCGACATCAAGCATATCTAAAGCATCAAAGGCTACAGACCGAGTAATAATCCCCTGTGCTTTAATATCGGCATAATCTCTCACTCGCCGCAATAAACGATTGGCAATTCGAGGGGTGCCTCTAGCTCGTCGACTGATCTCAAGGGCACCTTCGACCTCAATTCGGCATTTTAAAATACTGCTAGAGCGTATCACAATCATTTGCAGATCTTCGGGTGTGTAGTATTCCAATCGAAAAACCATTCCGAATCTACCCATAAGAGGGGAGGTTAACTGCCCAGCTCTGGTGGTAGCGCCAATCAAAGTGAAGGGAGGAAGTTTTAGTTTCATGACTCTCGCACTAGGCCCTTCACCCACGATAATATCTAATTGGAAATCTTCTAGTGCAGGATAAAGAGATTCTTCTACCACTCGATTTAAGCGGTGAATCTCGTCGATAAAAAGGACATCTTTCGGCGACAGATTCATTAAAATAGCAGCTAAGTCGCCAGACTTTTCTAGCGCGGGTCCAGAGGTGGAAATGAGTTGCGAGCCCAATTCTTTTGCCATCACGTGGGCAAGAGAGGTTTTTCCAAGTCCTGGAGGGCCACAAAACAAGGTGTGATCTAAAGCATCCCCTCGACGTTTAGCGGCCTCAATAAAGATCTCCAGTTTAGTTTTTAGTTCTGGCTGGCCAATAAAATCGTTAAGATGTTTAGGGCGAAGACTATTGTCGGATCTTAGATCTTCAGTAATAAGTTCGCCATTTAATATCTGTTCTTCAGACAAGAGAGGTCTCCTGTGTACCGGAAGAGATAACTCTTCCGGAAATTTCTTTCAGTGCTAAGCGAAGTAATGATTCGAAACTAAGCTCGCTGTTGTTGTCTCTCAGAAATAGTTTATCAATAATATTTTTAATTTGATTGGGTTGATATCCCAAATTAGTAAGGGCAGAACTTAAGTCTTTACGACTGGTTTCCTCTTTTGAAAACTCGATAGAGGTTGTTGTGGTTTCAGTTTGAGGCATCGATTGAATCCAAGCCAGCTTACTTAACTTAGTAGATAATTCGAGTGATAATCTCTCAGCTAATTTTTTACCCACTCCAGAGGCCTCTGCTATCTCTGAAATTTTCTTGTGGATAATTAACTGAATTAATTTATCGGGGCCATGTTCACTTAGTAAAGACAGAGCCGTTTTAGGTCCTAGTCCGGAAACTCCGATTAAAATTTTAAAGAGATGTTTTTCCGATTCAGAGGCAAAACCAAATAAAATAAAAATATCCTCTCGGACGTGAGTGTGTAACCAGAAACTGACATTTGAGTTTAGAAAGGTAGCTTCAAGGGTCTGTTTGGAAAGGGTGATTTCATACCCTACACTGGAGCAAAGCACGACCACCTGAGAGGTCTCGGTGCTTTTTGAAATAATCTTTCCCTCTAAAAAACCTAGCATGTTCCTTGTAACTCCTTAGCTAAAATACGATTGATCGAAGCGTGGCAGATAGCTACGGCGACTGCATCACTCGCATCAAAAGATGTTTTGAGTTCGGTTCCCAATAGTAGTCCCACCATCTTTTGTACCTGAGCTTTATCAGCCCGACCATAACCTGTCACAGTAGATTTTACTTGAGTAGGAGCGTATTCAAAAATTTTAATGTCACGAGCTAGACACGCCGCAAAAACAATCCCACGAACAATGCCCAATTGAAAAGCAGACTTGGCATTTTTGGCAAAAAAGACATCCTCTAGGGCCACCTCTTTGGGGTTTAATTGGTCTAAGATGGAATAAAACTGGGGAGCGATTACCTTTAGTCTTTCATAAAGAGTCTCCTTAGCAGGAGCTTTAATCACCTGGGCCGTGATCAACCTAAGATTATTTCCCGATTTTGAAATACACCCGATACCAAAGTTGTGAGTGCCGGGGTCGATACCTACAATTAAAGTTTCCTTATTCACTAGAGCTATTGTCTATTTTTGTGAGAGTTCTGCCAATATCTTCTCATCAATATTTCCATTAGAATGAACGCGCTGCACATCGTCATGGTCCTCTATCTCATTAATCAGCTCAATCAGTGCCTCGGCATTGGTTTTATCTAGAGGCACTGTAGATTTTGCCACAAAACTAAAACATGCCTGGCTAGGAAGCATTCCCAACCTTTCAAAATTTTCACGGACCCGATAGAGATCTGCGACCCCAGTTAACACCTCGGTGATTCCCTCTGAATCGGTAGACACATCTTGGGCTCCGGCCTCTAAAGCCACCTCCATGAGCCTTTCTTCTGAGTGTTTTTTAGCTTCAAAGAGTAGCTGGCCAAAGCGATTAAACATCCAGGCTACACCTCCACTTTCGCCCAGACATCCTCCGTTGGACTTAAAAATATTTCTCAAATCATTGACGGTACGATTTTTATTATCTGTAAGAGTTTCAACTAAGAGTGCCACTCCGCCAGGCCCGTAGCCTTCATAGGTGATCTCCTCAATGACGGCGCCCTCTAGCTCTCCGGTTCCTTTTTTAATCGCTCTCTCAATAGTATCCTTAGGCATGCTAGCCGATCTGGCCTCGACAATGGCATGCCTTAACCTAGCATTTCCATCTGTGTTTCCACCCCCTAGGCGAGCCGCTACTGTGATCTCTTTACTGAGCTTGGTGAATAATTTCCCTTTTTTTGCATCGAGTGGGCCTTTAATATTTTTGACCTTACTCCACTTATTGTGACCGGACATTTGCGCTTTCCTCTATTTTTTACCGGCGATATTTTCAAGAAGTCGACCCACTAAAAAAATAATGACACCTATTCCAAGCATGGTGAGCTCCTTGGTCATGGCCTTTTCCTGTTCTTTAAATCCAACGAGAAGAGCTAATGCAGTCACCCCTAGAG
>JABMMY010000342.1 GCA_013205415.1 Deltaproteobacteria bacterium | reverse complement strand
TTATCGAGAGGCCGATATTTTAATTCTCGACGAACCCACTGCGGTACTATCGCCCCAAGAGGTGACCTCTCTTTTTGCAAAATTAAGATCACTTCAAAAGGCTCATAAAACTATTGTTATTATCTCCCATAAATTAAAGGAAATTTTAGCCATCACCGAGAGGGTGACCATTATGAGACAGGGGAGAGTTGTTGAAACGGTCGATACCGCCTCTTTAACTGAAATTACCTTGGCGGAAAAAATTATAGGAAGAAAACGGATACCCCTTCCTTCAACACCCACCTTAAGCTATTCAGAACCCATTTTTCTAGTTGAGAAGGTATCCTTAAAATCTCCATCGGGATCGGTTCTTAATCACATCTCTTTTCATGTCAACCCAGGTGAAATTGTGGGCGTGGCGGGTATTGAAGGTAATGGCCAAGCAGAGATCATTGAGATTTTAACTCAACAGAGAGATGATTATTCTGGAACCGTTAGCTTTTCAGGTAGCGATTTAAAAAACATCTCCACCTATGATTTAAAACAGCAGGGATTTTCATTTATTCCCCCTGACCGACACCAAGAGGCGGTAGTGCTTTCCTTTTCAATTGCAGAAAATGCCATCTTGGGTCGTCACCACGAGCCTTCATTACACTCGGGGTTTTGGCTTTCTAATAAAAAAATAGAGGAGCTGGCAAATTCACTTATTGAAAAATTTGATATTCGACCGAGTGAGCCCCAACTACCTCTGGTTCATCTATCGGGCGGGAATCAACAAAAGGTAGTGGTGGGAAGAGAAACGGATCGTGAGGTCTCTTTTTTACTTGCCGCCAATCCTACACGTGGGATCGATATTGGAGCTATCGATTTTATTCACTCCCACTTTCTAAAATTAAAAGCTCAAGGGACGGGAATACTTTTGATCTCCTCTGAATTAGACGAGCTTTTAACGTTGTCCGATCGTATTCTGGTTCTTTATCAGGGAAAAATTGTAGCAGAAACCTTAACTAAGCAGGCCACCGAAACACAACTGGGTTTATGGATGACTAGAGGGGCCAATTGATGACGCCTAATTCATTCAAACATAATTTTGTAGGACCTTTGATGGCGGTAGCCATTGCGGTGGTGATGGCGGTTTTAATTCTGATGGCGCTAGGAGAAAATCCTTACATACTCTGGGAGGCCTTTACCCACACCTTTTTTACAAGTTTTGGATTGGGTTACACCCTCTTTTACACCACCCCATTAATTCTTACCGGTCTCTCTGTAGCCCTATGTTTTCATGCAGGCCTTTTTAATATTGGAGCCGAAGGACAGCTTTATCTGGGAGCTGCGGGGGTCATTGCCACCTCACTTTTATTTCCAAGCCTCCCCAGTTTTCTTGCGATACCACTTGGAATCATTTTCGCTATGCTGGCAGGAGCTGCCTGGGGAGCGATAGCAGGAGTGTTGAAGGCAAAACGCGGTAGCCATGAGGTGATTGTAACCATCTTACTTAATTTTATTGGCATCACCTTTGTAAATTATTTAATTCTCTATCCCTTTAAAAATACTGAGGTTCAAAACCCTGAAACCTGGCCCATTGGAAACAACTATTTCTTAATTCCGCTTTCACAATTTTTTGCTCACCTGGGGGTCGATCTATTTAAAACAACCCCTGTTAACGTCACACTTTTTATTAGTCTTTTAGCGGCTGTCGTTTGTTACCTTTTTTTATTTTTTACCTCATGGGGATATGAAATTCGAGCGGTAGGACAAAATCCGAAGGCCGCTAAGGTGAGTGGTATTTCTACTATGAATATTACGATCCTTGTATTTATGCTTTCTGGAGCCTTAGCAGGTTTAGTGGGTGTGAATGAGGTGATGGGGTTTCAACATAAATTGATCGAAGGATTTTCCCCACAATATGGTTTTACCGGTATTGCGGTCGCCTTAATGGCGAGAAATCATCCGCTAGGGATTATTATAACCGCCTTTCTTTTTGGAGCGGTTCACAATAGTTCGAGAGAGATTGAGTTTTTAAGTGATAAGGTCACTAAAGAGATTGCACTTGTTTTAGAGGCCATTCTTATTCTTTTTATTGCCGGACAATATTATTTTTTGAGTTTATGGGATCGTTTTCGAAAGAGAGATTCTCATGTTTGAACTATTAGATTCTACTTTACGACTTGCGACCCCACTTATTTTTGCTGCGATGGGTGGATTTTTCTGTGAGCGTGTGGGGATTGCTACCATCTGTCTTGAAGGGGTGTTACTGACCTCTGCATGGACTGCGGCTACCGTGACCTACTATTCCCATCACTGCTATCTGGGGCTTTTGGCGGCAGTTCTTGTGGGAGCTGCAACACTATCCATCCAATCTTTTTTAACGGTTAAGGCCAAAGCAGATGCCATCGTCAGCGGTGTGGCGGTGAATCTTCTTGCCGCTGGAATCACACCCATGCTTAGTAAATTTTTATTTGCAAGCGCGACCAATACTCCCGCCATTCCTCTAGCGGAGAGATTTCAGGTGGTATCGCTTCCTCTATTAAGTAAAATTCCATTCGTAGGAAATCTCCTTTTTTCGCAGCCACTTTTAGTATCCTTTGCGCTGCTACTTCCTTTTTTAATCGATTATATCGCCTATCGAACAGGATGGGGGCTCAGACTTTTAGCCTGCGGCGACAGCCCCGAAGCTTTGAAGACTGCGGGTGTGTCTCCTGCAAAGGTTCGCTATTTGTCCCTAGCCTTAGGGGGCGCGATAGCGAGTTTTGGAGGGGCCTATCTTTCTACCGCCCATGCGAGTCAGTTTACGAGAGAGATGACTGCGGGCAGAGGGTTCATTGCACTCACGGCATTAATTTTTGGAAAATGGAGACCCTTACCTGCTTTTGTCGCCTGTTTATTTTTTGGATTCACCGATGCTTTGCAAATTCAACTTCAAAGTAGTCCGCTGTTAGGAAATACCTTTCCGATTCAGGCATTACAAATAGTTCCCTACCTCGTCACACTTTTTGTGTTGGTAGGATTTATAGGAGGTGCAAAGCCCCCTCTCTCGATTGGAAAGGTAGATTTTACTTAGGGTCTGGGGCGTCCAAGTCCCTGGGTAATTAAGTGCCGACAGTATCGCTGGGTAGTTACACAAGGTGGGTTCTTTCCCAATAATACGAGAGGTTAGAGGGGTGGCAAAGCCAAATGTGCCCATTTGAAATGTTAAATTAAGGCTAAAGGACAAAGGCTAAATGTTTAACGCTAAAGATAAAATCGGCTAGTTGCTCTCCCACCACCACCACCATTAGATTCAGGTTATCCCAACTGTACCGATGTAACACCTCTCTGCAATGCTACATGTGGACCAGGTTTGGAATGCAAAGTATTTCTCGTTCCTTGTAAAACCAGCACGGGAACATTAGGTGGAGCTTCGGGAGCTATGTGTATGTAAGTTCCCAGCCTCTTGGTTAAGGCGGGCCTACCCATGATTCGGGGGCAGGCATTCTAAATTATTCTACCTTTATTTTTTCTCGTTCCGACTTTCGACGGGCCATCTCTTCAGGATCATTAGTGGCGGGACGCCGCATTTTCCAAACTCGATAACCATTAGGCCCCTCCACCCATTCTCCCTGCGCACTTGAATCTTCAGGGTTTAATCCATTTTGAAGCATGGCACTTTGGTGTTTTTGTTCACAGGTATCCATCTTGGTTTGAAAGGAATCGAAGGTATCATTGAGCACCCTTCTTAATTTTCTTAAATTTGAAATTCGTGAAGCCAGATCCTCCTCCTGCACACCGACTACATTATTATCCTTATCGACGTGATAATTATAGTCGGCATCTTTTTCAGACACCCTCTCCCATTTTTCCATCGGTTCTGGGACTCCATTTCCTCCTAGGCGTGCATCGGCATTTTTACCTCTACAGGTTTTGAGTGATAGATACAGCCCTCCAGGATAGGTTTTAGATTGCCCGTAGACACGATTTTCTAAATCCTCTATCTCACGTTGCATCTTGGTGAGATCCTCCTCTAAGTAAACGGTCCTTTGTATTTTAACCGTATCGTCCTTAACCCCGACCTTTTCCGACCTTTCGGTCGTTGAGGAGTTTAATTTTTTGGTAAACTTTGGCGCCTCCTCTAGGCTAACGGTCACATCTTTTTGTGAAGAACACTGAGTGAGCATTCCTAATCCTAATAATAAAATGAAATAGCGCATTTTTTCTCCTTAAGTAGTCACAGTTCTCATCGGAGTATTTTTTTGATACCATGAGAGGCTTTTAATACCCTATCGCGACTAAGTGAAGCTCAACACACCGCCCTGCATCTCATCTCTCTTTTGGAGCGTGACTTAAACTCTATTACCCATTTGCCGACAAGAGGGTCAGATGATTTCATCCCCAACCCTCCCCTATTTAGTTCTCAGTCTTTTCATCTTCTACTGCCTGCCTTCACTAGGAAAGGAGTTAAGAACTAACCAGGTTATTTTTCATCAGGCCCCTGACTGGCTCACAGAATATAAACTGCAAACGGTGATCGATAGGGTACAAAGTTTCTTAGAATGGGACTTAAATAAAATTGAGGCCTTCGGATATGGGGATCAAGGTGTCTTTAACTCAAAGCATAATTTAAGTTTTTCTGTAGATGCGATCTTTAAAAAATCGGACTCTACTATTCATATCGCTCCCAATGTGACCGCCTCTCTTTTTGAAAGGATCTTTGGTCATGAACTGGTTCATGCTATCTTTTTTCAAAAACATAAACAGGCTATTCCGATTTGGTTAGAAGAGGGACTCGCGAATCATGTGAGCCAACATGGACCGCCAGATTATCACTGGCTGGTCGATAAAAGCTGGGGCGATGTCACCGAAATGGGTCACCCCAACAAAGGATTACTAGAACCCAAACTTCATTATACTATCTCTACAGCTCTGATTGAAATGATCGAATCGAAATGTTCCCTTCGAGATCTTTTACAATTATCGGTGGGAAAAACGATGGAATCCTATTTAGCCACCTATTGCGACATCAAAGAGATCAATACCTCTTTTAGAAAATGGGTTAAGATCCAGGCCCTGCTTCCTTATGCTAAAGATCGTTCCACAAAAACGATCCGAGGTCCCTGGTGGAAAAATAGACAGAAAAGGTAACTGGCTGAAACCTAGGTAATGACTCACCTTTCCCTTCCCACATTAGCCATTCAGACTTGGCTATTGAAAAACTCTTGAAACTTAGCTAGTCTCGCTCAAATTTTTAAGGAGACCTCAATGCGAATTTCAATCGTACTCATGTCGGCTTTTTTATTTCTTACACCGTTATTAAAAGCGGATCTTCCACTGATTGGAACCACAAAAGATGGAATTTTTGAGGAATTAGAAACTCAGCTCAAAGGCGCTGGCGTCCATGGATGGATTCATGGTGCCGTAAACGAATACTCCCAATATGTTTTTACCTATCGCACTCCTGGAAATTTTTTTGAACATTGGGAATTTCCAGTGACTAGCGAAAATACGGAGGTGAAAAATTTCTTACGCTCAGCCACACGTCATGACGAAGTTATTATTAAAGGCGCTTTTCTTCACAATGGAGCCCCGATAAACCACATCGACGCCACGGAGATCTCGGTCGTTAAAAAATTTGAAGATGGCATGTTGCTGCCTAAATATTCTCATGAGGCCAAACTACCTGAAGAGCTCCTAAGCACAAATGAACTGGTCGGAAAGGTGCACGCAGTAGCAGATGGCGGAAAAATATTGGTGATCGAATATAAAGATGCTGTGGTGCCTGTAGTAGTTTCAAAACCAGAATTGACTAAAGGTCTCTATCGCAATGATAAGGTAAAACTTATCTATAAAGTTCGCGTACACCCCCATTCACCCAGCCATATTTCCCTAGATGTGAACCACCCTAATCCTCTAGTGGTTCTTGATAAAATGGTAGAGATCCATGGAAAGGCTGGCTCTGTGACCGGCCACCTTATTCTTTTCCCAAAAAGCCCACAGGTTTTATTTAATGTGTTTGCGCTTCAACAGGTGGATTCTTTAGGTGTCAAAAGGGAATTTACCTTAGTTAATTTTGAGGACCCTAAAGTATTTGAGGCCATTAGAAATAAACTGCAGGAACTATGGGATGCCACTCCAAGCCATATTATTAATGCAAGAAACAAATACGTAAATCTAAGTGTGAAATTAAAGGCGACAGGAACCTTCAATGTCGTCGATCCTGGACAGGCTAATCCGCAAATTTTACTCACAGGGACCGAGAGTATTGAGGTCGTCAAATAATTAAATTCTGTCGCGTGAAACGATGGCCAGGACGGCGCCTACAAAACCAAAAAAATATGATCGGGAATGTTAATGAGGCAAAATAACGGACAATTAAATCCAGAGATTCTAGAAAAAGATGAGTATCTTCGACGAACGGTCGAATCTCTTGTTAAATACTACCAGCCAATTCAAATATACCTTTTTGGGTCTAAGGCTAGAGGGGAAGAAGGACAAAATAGCGATTATGATCTTCTGGTTATTGTAGAAGAAAAAGTACCGCGCGAAAAGCGAAGTGGTTTTTATGAACTTCGATGGAAAATGGGACTAACGAAGGCAACCGATGTTATTTTGTTTACCAAAGAGGGGTTTGAATGGCGAGTGCATGTTAAGAACTCGCTCCCATCAGTTGTAATGGAAGAAGGGAAGCTTCTCTATGCCGCCTAAACTAGATAAAGGAAAAGAGGTGAGCCTTTGGCTTGAAAAGGCGATTAAAGACATTACCTCTGCCAAAATCCTCTTCCGTGCTAACGACGCCACTCAATGGCATCAGGTGTTATTTTTTTGCCAGCAGGCTGTTGAGAAATCGATGAAGGGATTTTTGACTTGGCATGCAGTGAAATTTAGATGGACACATGACCTCGTAGAGTTAGGTAAGCAATGCACTGATATTGACGGTGCTATAGAAAATGATGTTTCTCCGATAAAAGATCTCACTGAATATGCCTGGGAATTTCGCTACCCTGGAGAAGATGAAGAACCGAAGAAAGAAGAGGCGAAAAATGGTATTTGCAGAGCTGAAAAGTTTGTTTCCACGATTTTAGGGCGCCTTCCTTTGGAAGCTCACCCGGAACCAGCCAGAAAAGCAGTGAGAAGTAGGTTTTATTTTTTCCTTTTTAATTGGTGCAGGAAAAAATAAAACAAAAAAAAGTAGTTCAAGAAACTTTGGCGCTCGCCGAGGAAGTCTACAATGAGCCAAACCGAGGCCGGAACCGAGGCCAAGCGCTTCTAGTAGTAGTAGTTCTTTAGATCTAGATCTTAATAAACTAACTAATACTGCAAT
>JABMMY010000341.1 GCA_013205415.1 Deltaproteobacteria bacterium | reverse complement strand
GTGGGTGGCCGATTTCACAGCTGCAAATTTTTTTAAAAAAATACCCGGTGTCGATCGATGTCCTAACATAGGATGTTAAAAATAGTTTTAAGCCGTTGCTCATAAGTGTGTTCCGAATGGGCTCTCCTCTGCCCAGCCTCTCTAATTTTTTTCATTTCACCTGGATCTTTTTTGGCCCTATCAATCGCTGAAAACAATTCCTCTTGCGAAGAAAAGGTGATTAGTTCTCTACCCGGTTCGAAACACTCTTGAATAGTTTCTTTATACTCAATTAATTGTAATCCCCCTGCCCCCGCAATTTCAAAGGCACGACAATTAAGAGAATTTCCCTCAAAAAAACTAAAGCTATTTAAGCAAGCAAGCCCCGCTCCAAATATCCTACTTTTATTTTCTTTGGTAATATATTCCCCAGTATGAATTTTACAAATCTCAGAAGGGGCCCAACGAGGCGGTTTACTACCATAAAGCTCTAAAGAGATGCCACGGTCTCTCAATAATTCAATTAAGGCTAAACGATAATTGTAGTAGTTACCCGCTATGACTAATGCAGAATTCTGCTGGCTTGCCAAAGGTCTATGCCATAACGGATTCATCGCCTCATTTAAAAAATAGGCAGGTACACCAATGATATTTAGTTTTCTTACCGCACTTTTGTCCTTTAAAAATATAGCCGTCCATGACCTTGAGAGTAACGTCATTCGATAATTCAAGGCAATAGGATCTCCCCACCACATTACTAATTTGGGAGTCAATTTTGCGACCTCAGCTAAAAATTCAGGACTATAATTCTGTGTGACAGAAAAAAACAGATCCGGTTTAAACTCTTTAATTTGATTAATAAGTTTTTTTTCAAATCTCAGAGGGCCTGTGTGGTTAATTCTTTTTTCTAGTTCACCTAACAACGGCAAACCCAATAAAGAGCTCGATTTAATAACAGAAGGAAAACAGACCTCATGTCCCATGGCTTTCAGGGTAACTGCCACATTTTCTGCAAACGAATCCTCTTTAAAAGTTCCAGAAACAAAAATTTTCATATTAGACCACTTTTTGTTTAATTATCCGCTAGGAGATAGTTTTAATTTTAAGCCGACAGCCCCAATTTTCAAAAGGAGGAATATTGAGAATGGCTTTATTACCTGGAAATCGCACCACTAAATGCCCATCGGCAGAAAAGACCTGAATCTCTTTAATTCCGATAGGTATTTTAACGGCCAACGCCTCTGACATCTTGCAAACATCAACCTCTTCTCTCCAGCTTACCACTGTAGATCCTTTAGGGGCTTCAGTTAATACCGCCCATTGCTTCAGAGGAAAAAAGGTGAATTTACCCACGGCCTCAGTTCGATAAAGTGGAAAATCAAGAGTCCCATCTAGCCAGACTTGACCGAGGTTTTTCAAGAGCTCGAGGTCTAGTTTCTCCGATTCAAAGTGATAGACCGACGGAAAATAGACCTCCTCTGTGAAGGGACTTTTTTTACCAATCAAAATCGCCGTTTCCGATAGGCCCACCTTTCTTTCCGAATAGGTAGGAATCTCCCAACTTCCCTGTTTAGCATTCCAATAAATAATGTCCCTGGGATCGGTATTTTCCTTCAACTTAAAAATCGAAGCTAAGTCCGGTCGATAGTCATGAACAATAGGTGAATAATAGAACATGAGTTGGGTAGCCTTAAAAACTATCAGCATCAAAAGTAAAACGTTCCCTACTTTTTTGATTATGGATGGATTCTCAAATAAAGAGGTCATTCCTAAGGCGGTCACGGTAAAAAGATAGGGTAAACAGGCGATCAAATAATAATCGTGAAATGACTGAACTTGAAAAAAAACTAAGGTGTGGGTAATAAAAACACCGAAAATAATAACAAATAATATTTTAGACCTTTTAAAAAGTACGGGGACTCCAAGTAAAAATGGAATCCATAGCCAGTCATAAAACATAGATCTCACACCAAACAGCCACATTATTTTTTTCCAACGCCAGCCATCTAGCCTTTGACTCCACTCTCCAAGTAACCATGGAGTATCTGCTGGAGAATGAAGGTTGTGGACTCTATGATAATTCCACATGAGAACCAGACTCACCTGAACCATAAGTATCGCTAAGATCCCCCACTGCCATTTCTTTCGAGTTTCTTTTTTAAAAATATACTCAAGCAGCACTACCCCCAAAATACCTGCCGTAATAAAAAACCAAATATTTATTTTAGCGAGACTTGCCATGGTTCCGCCCAATGCAAAGAATAGCCAATAAAAAAAACTTTTACCTCCGGCTCGTAATCTTACGACGCCATAAATAGAGGCTAGCGTCCCGGCTAGGGCAAAAAAATCGATCAAGCAAACTCTAGAAAAAATCACTCCGAAAGGATTTACCCAGTAAAATAATAGGAACCAATTTGCAATTCTTTGATCGAAAAATTCTTTGATCAACAGGTAAGCAAAAAAAGACCCCACTCCAAATGAAATGAGAGTCACCAGCCTAGAGGCCACCTCAAGCCCAATCCCCAAAGACATGACATGGCTTACCACCCATTGATAAATAGGAAACTCATAAACATTATTCCACAGCATCCCTCCTAAGGGTGATCTATAGTCCCATACGGTTGCCGTGCCTTGGAATAGCTGTGTGATAGTAAGCGCCGTTTGAGTTTGCCTCCAAGGATGAGGCTCTAATAAAGCGTTATCTAAAAAGTGAAATCTCGCCCACAAAGCAAGGGGTCCATAGAGGAGTAAGACTCCCCAAAAAACCACACTCTCCCAAGAGGCCTTGAAAAAGGTCGATTTTAGTTGCTGCAGTTTTACCAAGCTATTTCCTCTATGAAAGAGAAATAATGAATTGTTTGCCGCAGGAGAAACTTTGTCTCCCACGGAATAAAAGTTAGCAGCTGAATGGGTATGAGTAAAGGATTTCGAGGAGTTACAGCGTCAGGTTTGACTTTCATTTTGGTAAGCAGACGTGATGTGCACCGAACAACGACCATGATCTATTTCCACGGACCGCGAGGATCCCATTTCTCTTTGAATAACTGTCCACCTTTTGCAGTCTTGGCCACTGGAATTAAAAAGTGACCTATCGCTTCAACGACCTCCTTAAGATCTGGAGGAACTGTTCCAAGCCTTGTTTTACGAAGAAAGCCCTTCCACTGCGCCTGTTTGGTGGCATCCGCTGAAAACTCTCGAGTCAACGCCACGGCATTTAGGTCAATCTCAGTTTCACGTCGGCTGAACGTTCCCTTCACTGCCTTCATGAGAACTTCACCTTCAAACTTGAAATTCTGCGACAAATACCAAATGTCGTAAAAATCTTTCATTCGACTGTTGATGATTCCCAGTTGCACCATTGCCTGAAACTTTTCCGCGATAACGGTTTCTCTTGGATAGCAGGCAAGTTTTGCCCCCTCAAAATCCAATAGCGACGGATATTGCTCCACCTTTGGCGCGGGGAAAACAGCATCGCCGAATCCCACATCAATTTGCATTGCTATTTTGGCTTTTCCAAGAGAGGCACGGAAGGAGATCCGGATCCCCTCGTATTCTTCTCCCTCTTTTATCTTTTCAGCCAAAATTGATTCAGGATTAAATTTCAGACCATCCTCTATTATCTCTACTTCACAACACTCCTTGATGACTTTCGCTAGATTTTCTGGCGAGTTCTCACCTTTGCCTAGAAAATCGATGTCTTTTGTAGCCCGTGCGATCTCTGGTGCCCACACCTGCATGAGGAGAGCTCCCTTTAAAACGAAACGATCACGGTGTTTCGTCTGGCTGAGTCGAAAAAGGAACCGCTCCATTGTAAAATATTGAAGAATCTCTTCAAATGGCCGCTTCTGTTCCCGTGAAACATTTAAGAGCTTGCGATGTATTGAAGCTGGAATATTAGCTGTCATAGGAGGGTTTCCAAGTAGGGCCGCATCACCTTTTCGACTTCACAAATCCGGGCATATTTTGTGAGCTTATCAACGCTGAACCCTTTGTGTGTAGTCCACTTCTTAAGTGCCTCAACCGCTGTATCGAGTCCAATTTTATTTCGATATTTAAAGCAATCGGCAATGGTCTTCTCAGGGGTATAAATTTTAATGGAGACATTTGAGATCTTATGAACGGATATCCCCTCGGTGAACGCAGCCCCCGAAAACCAGTAACAGTGTACAGGAGGATATTCGCAACGTGATTTTTCCGAGCCACGTTTTATTGCAACATCTACCGTCCGTGGAATCTGAGTTGTTAAATCATGAAATGCCAGAGCGGAAATTAGGCAGATGACCCCTTGAGGAATCCTAAAGGCGACTGTCACCAAATCCGGGTGCTCAAGCGGAGGTAATTTCTGTAAACGAAATAACCCTCTTGTTAAGGGCTCGATAACGCCACTCTCACGCATTGCATAGAGCTGACGTGGATGGATCCCAAATCGAATAGCATCGGCTGTTCTTAAAATTCCCCCATGCTTTCGAAAGATCCCCTCTGCTCTCGATAACGACTTATGGCTTTCCTTTCCCATTGGATAATAATACCTTCTTTTATGCATAAATGAAGGTATTATTATCCATGTTAATAAAGTGCCACACAAATCTCAGTTTGGAACATTGTTAACATGTGCGCTTGTCAGCTTAGAATGCCCCAACGACCGAACCTTATTCTTAGGCCCCGAGTAGCACGGCGATAGGGGAAAATACATGTTTTTTTCCGTCAGCCGTGATTCTAGGTCAGTTTCAGATAATCGGGCAACATGTCGTAATAAAAGTACCATAGGCATCTAGCTGGACGAATTCTAGTCCCTAAAACCGATCAATATCTCAACTACCGCCCCCATGTTTTCCTCTGCGAAAATTTACGAAGAAGACTTTAGTCCCTTACCCCAGAACTCCCACCGATTTCGTGGGGATAAAAACGCTAAGAATTTCATTTTATTATTTAATTAGAAATTTAAATTGCCGCAGGAGGGACTTGAACCCCCACGCCCAAGGGCACTGGCTTCTAAGACCAGCGTGTCTGCCATTTCACCACTGCGGCTTCGAACTTAAGATATAATGTTCCGCCCCTAAAAACGCAAATCAATCTTCATTTGTTTCCCGAATATATTCATAAAACTGAGGAACCGTCTCACATAAGTTTGAAACTGTGGGCTGATTGTTATTTTGGATACAAATAGTTCCTTTATTTACCGATGAAATAGACTCATAAGTGGGGCCATTTTTACAAAAGAGGCTCTCGTACATTCTCGCACATACCAGTTTTTGTAGATTATCTTTTAAGGGGGTCACATAAGCATAGGCATAGGTAAATTTCTCACACACATTCACTCCATCCTTTTCTGCGTAATGGCGAACACAAATAGGTTTCGCTGCAAAGGCTGTGAGTGAAAAAAATCCAATGGCTAAGATTCCAATAAAATTTCGCATGATTGCCTCCTAAAAGTCCTGTAGAGAATAGGTTGTCGCTGTGAAGTTAATAGATTATTTTCCAAGCAATCAAAAAGCAAGAAAAGATCCTCTTATGGCCAAACCACGAACAAAAAACTCGGTAATCTCTAGAAAAAAGGCTCTAGCTACTTTTGATACCCTATGTAAACTATATCCTAATCCTAAAACAGAGCTCACCTATGAAGGGCCTTTTCAGCTTCTGACTGCGGTCATTCTGTCTGCGCAATGTACCGATGTAAGAATCAATCAGGTAACGCCTCACCTTTTTGCAGCCTATCCCACTCCTGAAGCCTTGAAAAAGGCCTCTCAAAAAGAGGTTGAAAAGATCATTCACTCCTGTGGATTTTATCGAGCCAAGGCTAAGGCTATTATAAGTTCGGCCACCGATATCGTCGATAAATTTGATGGATTAGTTCCTCGGACATTAGAAGAGCTCATTACACTATCGGGTGTGGGAAGAAAAACGGCCAGTGTGGTGCTAAACCAAGCCTTTGGTATTCCGGCCATTGCAGTAGATACCCATGTGTTACGAGTGAGTCAGCGATTGGCCTGGGCTCGCACTAAGACACCCGAAAAGATAGAACAGGAATTGAAGGAGCTCCTACCTTCCGAGCTTTGGGGAGCCGTTAATGGCACCTTAATTCTTCATGGACGAAAGTTATGTAAGGCTCGAAAACCCCTCTGCAAGGAATGTCCCATTCAATCCGACTGCCACTTTTATGAACTTACCCAATGCTAACGCAGCGAGCATGACAGTCCCCATTTTCCTGATTATTAGCTAACCATGGGAACAAAATTTAACCATTGGCATCAACAAAACCAGGAAACTCCTCACACCTTTGAACGGCTAAAAACTCTGCTGCTTTCCAATCGCTCTTTTGCTCCCATAGAAAAATTGCAGTATGGAGATCATGGTTTAGAAAAAACACTCGAATGCATCACGGCGGCTATTAAAGCTAATAAAAAAATAGCTCTCTACGCCGATTACGATGTCGACGGTACTATGAGTTGTGTGAGTTGGATTTGGTTTCTCAAGGCCATTGGTTTTAATCATTTCGTTCATTATATTCCCTGCCGTTTTAAAGAGGGTTATGGGGTGAATCTCAAGGCCATTCAGCATTTGATCGACGATGAAAAGGCCCAGGTTATTATCACCATGGATACTGGGATTACAGCTAACGACGAAGCCGAGTATTGCCGTGCTCGCGGCATTGATTTCATCTGCACCGATCACCATAAAATTCAGATCGATAAAATTCCTGACGGCATTGTGCTAAATCCTAAGCTTCACCCCGACCCCCTTTATCAAGAGCTATGTGGGTGTGGCATTACCTTTGTTCTTTTGAGACGACTTGCAGAAAACTTTCCCGTTCCTGCATCTCTTTGGACCGATCTATTAGCTCTTGCTGGAATGGCAACTATTTGTGATGTGGTCCCCTTAAATAGTGTGAATCATAAACTAGCAAGACTAGGAGTTGACGCCTTTTTAAAAAGTCAGCGGCCTATTTTCAAAAAACTAAAGGCTGCCGCTGAAATCACCGCTTCAATGGATGAAAAGGATGTCGGGTTTCGCTTAGGCCCAAGGATCAATGCTGTAGGCAGACTGGGTCACGCCGATAAGGTCATTGAAGCTTTCTTAAGTGAAGAGCCCTCAGCTCTTATTCTTCACATGGAAAAATCAAATCAAGAACGAAAAGAGATTCAAATTAAAATTGTGGCCGAGGCTAAAGAAAGGGCCATGCTTTATCCCAATGATCCCATTCTTTTTTTAGGAGGAAACTGGCACCCAGGAGTGGTCGGAATCGCGGCTAGTAAATTAGCAGAGGAATTCTGGAGGCCCACGTGGCTCTTTCAATCTGCAGAGGGAAAAGGCAAGGGTTCTACCCGTTCTATTCCCGGATTTGATGTGACCGAAGCGATGAACTCCGCAGCTCATCTCTTTACCAAGTTTGGAGGTCATCGAGCCGCAGGAGGATTTACCTTCGATTTAATTCATGAAGAGGCCATTCGCTCGCAACTTATCGATTACGCCGAAAATATTCGACGCCAAAATCCCCTACAATGGGAAAGTAAGCTCCATTACGATTGTTCTCTTCCTTCACATTTGGTTAATTTACCTTTAGCCGCAGTAATGGAAGATATGAAACCCTTCGGCCATGGATTTGAAGAGCCTAAATTTTTAATCGAAGGTGAAATAATCGACTGCAAATATTATAAAAATCGCCACACCGCAGTTTCTCTGCAAACGGGCTCTCATGGAGTACAAAAGATCTTATTTTTTAATGAAGTTCATGAGTCTTTATCTAAATCCAAACAGGCTAAATTCATTGTCACGGCTAGTAAAAATCTATTCCAAGGGCGCACCTCACTCTCTTTAATGGGTGTAGATTTTGAATTAAGTTAACGACAACTTTTAAGTAGGCCCATTTAAGGCTATTCTATTACCATTCTTTCTACGGAGATATTTTATGACCGAATTTAATTATCAGCCCCTTTTTGAAACGATGCAGGATAAAACAACCTATCGCAAGCTTCCTATCTCGGGTCTCACCACCCAAACCATGAATGGAAAAACATTTTTGGTGATTGCACCAGAGGTATTGACCGAGCTTTGTGAAATAGCTTTTGACGATGTCTCCCATTTACTACGCACGGGCCACTTAGAAAAACTAGCAGCGATTTTAAAGGATCCTGAAGCCAGTGCAAACGATCGCTTTGTAGCTATTGAACTTTTGAAAAATGCCGTCATTGCCGCCGAGAGAATTTTCCCTTCATGCCAAGATACAGGAACCGCTTTAGTGATGGGGAAAAAAGGGGAATCGGTACTCACCCTTTCCGATGACTCCGAAAGTTTAAGTCGTGGTATCTTTAATATTTTTCAAAAACGTAATTTACGTTACTCGCAACTAGCTCCTCTTTCGATGTATGAAGAAAAAAATACGGGTACCAATTTACCGGCACAAATAGAGGTTTATTCGGAGCCTGGAAAAAAATATGAACTTCTTTTTATTGCTAAAGGCGGTGGAAGTGCCAACAAAAGTTATTTATTCCAAAAAAATAAATCACTTTTAAATCCAAAATCGATGGAGGAGTTTGTAAAGCAGACGCTTCTCACTCTAGGAACGGCAGCCTGTCCTCCCTATCATTTAGCCATTGTGATTGGGGGCACTTCAGCAGAGCACACGTTAAAAACGGTAAAGTTAGCCAGCTGTGGCTACTTCGACAATCTGGTAACTTCAGGAAATTTGCAAGGCCGTGCTTACCGAGATCTAGAATTAGAAAAGCAAATAGAACGCTGGGGCAGGGAAACTAAAATTGGAGCGCAATTTGGCGGCAAATATTTCGTTCATGATGTCAGAGTCATTCGCCTGCCTCGTCATGGGGCTAGCTGTCCTGTAGGGTTAGGAGTGTCCTGCTCTGCCGATAGACAGATCAAAGCAAAAATTACCGAGGAGGGGGTTTTTTTAGAACAGCTCGAAACCTCTCCAGCAAAATTTTTACCTGGTGATTCAGAGAATAATAATCAGGCGGTCAGAATTGATTTAGCTAGGCCGATGAAGGAGATTTTAGAAACGTTGAGCCGCCTTCCCGTATCGACTCGAGTCATGTTAAATGGCCCGATGATTGTCGCTCGTGATATTGCCCACGCAAAACTTCTAGAACGCATCGAGGCCGGAAAGGGTCTTCCAGATTATTTAAAACAGTTTGCGGTCTATTATGCCGGCCCTGCAAAAACACCTACAGGCCATCCTTCAGGAAGTTTTGGACCCACCACCTCACAAAGGATGGATTCTTACGTTCCTATTTTTCAAAAAGAGGGGGCTTCACTCATCATGTTGGGTAAAGGGAATCGGTCTAAAGAGGTGGCTCAATCTTGCAAAAAATATGGAGGCTTTTACTTGGGTTCTATCGGCGGTCCTGCCGCTCGATTGGGCAAAGATTGCATTACAAAGGTAGAGGTTCATGAATATCCAGAGCTTGGAATGGAGGCCGTTTGGAAAATAGAGGTTAAAGATTTTCCTGCCTTTGTTATTGTTGATAATAAGGGAAATGACTTTTTTTCTGGTCGTAGTGGGGAGGAGTAGTCAATAGTAGGGTCTTCAAGATGTACCGATGACTAATGAACCTCTTCGCAGTATTTTGCTACCGATTTATCCTTGAAGAACTCCTTGGCAGAAATGGCCGGAGTACATGCAGTACCAAGACAGAATTCGGGTGGTTTCTCATCCGTATCAGATGCGATTTTCCTTGAAGGATTCCAACGAGAAATCGCAGACACCTCTTTTCGAACAATGTTATAGGTTAGGGAAATTCCCTGTTTTTCATCCTTGTAGAAGCATTCCATCGGAAAAGCGTGAGGATTGATCCACTTTTCAGTTTGCACTTGCCATTCAATACTCTGAAACTTTTTCTTTGCTGCTATTAAATCTTTTTCAGGCTCTCCTTCATGTAGTAACCAAACCCATGAATCCAAAGAGTCGGAGGTTTCTGTAAAAGTAAATGTCACACGGTTGCGACCATTTTGTTTATAGATCCATTCCTCCCCTATTAATTTTGAGCTAGGGATTTTTTTAAAGTCGAGTACTTCATCAGGCTTTCCAAAGCGTTTGGTGAGGACCTCTTTAGTTACCTGTCCTGGAACCAATTTCCAAATGATACTTAAGCTAACTATTTGGTTTTTTTCTGCTGCAAAGGCATAGGAAGCGCATAATAGACTACAAATAAGATAATGTCTTACAGTCATTTGCGACCTCCCCTTTTAAGTCTAGGCCCAATATGCTTTTCCATCCACTGAAAAATTTCAGGAGATTTTGCTTTTAAACTCTCGGGTCTAAAAATATAAGCCGCCATATCATCAGCAAAATCTTCATGATAACTCAGCATCCCATTTGGCCTCAAAAACTGATCCTCAGGCCGTCCTGGTTGAAATTTGGATGAGCCAATCCACTTAGCTGCCTTTCGAAAGGATTCCTTTTCTCCCTCATGTTTTTCGAGGTAGCGGTGGGCCATTTCATGGGTAATGATTTGGGCTAAGTTCTGATCTGAGCGGAATGCTGCGTCATACAACACAAGCGTTGTTCCCATTACACTCGCAGGATTCTCGGAGTGGTCCAAATTTTTCATTCTATAGATCCGGTCAAAATCCTCTTTTAAGAAATCTGGTATTTCCCCTAGAGCTTCGAGGAGCCTCTCTCGTTCTTCTGCGGTCCATTCAGCTCGTTTATCAATGTTACTACCCCAAAATTTTGGAATGCCATTCTTAAGTCTTGGTTCCCACTTTCCATAATCCGAGGGATTCTTTTGGCAATGGGCTGTTACATCCGTTTCTCTAACAATAGTTCCATCTCCCTTGATGTATCCTCTCCGATGATGAGCGCTTACCCAGTGAGAACCGGGACCACATTGATTTGTGGAATTCTTAGAGGCAGCAAAAGCATATAGGACCAATAACAGAATTAAACGCATGATACTTTTTATAACACGATACCTGGGGATGGCCTATGGTTGACTCTTTCAAGAGAAATGACTTTTTTTCTGGTCGTAGTGGAGAGGAGTAGTCCCCTTTATTTGGCTCTACCTCATTAAAGGGGGCATGAGGCCCTTGGTGTAAAATTACTGTTGTTC
>JABMMY010000340.1 GCA_013205415.1 Deltaproteobacteria bacterium | reverse complement strand
TTTAAAAAGTTAGAAATTGCAAAGGACCTATTAGCCAGAGTTGTGGAAAAGCCCTTTGAATGGATTTTATTTACCAGCCCTAGAGCGGTTCATTTTTGGACCGAGAATATGGTAGCCGCAGGTTTAGAATTTCCGCTGGAGACTCAAGTGGCTTGTATCGGAGAGAGTACCTCGGAAACAGCTACGGGAGATGGTTACACTTCAGATTTTTATCCCACAGAGCCAGGAAGTGAAAAATTTCTTGAGGAGTTTGAGGATCTATTAAGTAACAATACACAAAAGCCATCCCTATTAATACCAATTGCAGAGGGAGGAAGATTAAAGATTGCAGAACGGCTCTCAGAATTGGGTTGTGCTGTCACCGTGGTTCCCCTTTATCGGACGCAGTCAAGAGCGGGTCTTGCCACCTCAATTCCAGGCGGGGGATTTAAAGATATTTCTATTGTAGTTTTTACTAGCCCATCCTCGGTAGATGCCGTTTTGAATTGTGTCTCGTTACCCAAAGAAACACAGGTGGTTGCCATTGGTAATTTCACCATGGAGCATTTAAAAAAACGGGGTATCGAAAGTAAACTTTTGCCGGGGTCTAGTTTTGAAAGAATAGGAGAGATTTTATGAACGGTCATGGAGGTAGAGCTCGAAGACTTCGTCGGAATCCTATTATCAGAGACCTTGTTCACGAAACAGATCTCCATCTATCCCATTTAGTTCAACCCTATTTTTTAGCCGCTCAAAAAAATGTCAAGGAGCCCATCACCGGATTCACAGGAGTTTATCGATGGAGCCTTGATCTTCTTTCAAAAAAGATCGAAATCGATCTAGCTAATGGACTGAAAAATTTTTTGTTGTTTGGCGCAGCCCATTCAGAAACAAAGGATGAATTAGGAACTGAAGCCTATGAAGAAAAGGGAACTCTTCCCATGGCTATTAGAACCTTAAAGGAAAGATTTGCAGATAGTCTTGTTCTTATTTCTGATGTGTGTCTCTGCCCTTATACCTCCCACGGCCATTGCGGATTAGTAAAACGAACTACCACCGCCATTGAAATTGACAATGATAGCTCGTTACAACCCCTCGGTCAGATGGCACTAGTTCATGCAAGAAGCGGAGTCGATATTGTAGCCCCTTCCGACATGATGGACTTTAGAGTTGGGCATATTAGAGAGGTATTAGATAAAAATAATTTTATGCAAACGGCCATTATGGCCTATACCGCGAAGTATGCCTCTAGCTACTATGGGCCCTTTCGTGAAGCCTTGGGATCGGCACCTCAAGGAGTTGATAGGTCTACCTACCAAATGGACTTTAGAAATAGTACCGAGGCCCTGCGCGAGCTAGAAACAGATCTTGCTGAAGGGGCCGATATTGTAATGGTGAAGCCGGCATTGGCCTATCTAGATGTCATTCGAGAATTTAAGGATCGATCCCCGGTACCGGTAGCGGCCTATAGTGTGAGTGCAGAGTATCAGATGGTGAAGGTTCTATCGGCGAGTGGTTTGGTCGATGAAAGGAAAATGGCGCTAGAAAACTTAACCGCTATTAGAAGATCGGGTGCCGATATCATCATTACCTACTTTGCTGAATTCATTGCGGCTGAAGGTTGGTTAAAATGAATGACTCAAAATCAAGTCTTCTTTTTCAACAGGCCATTAAGTTAATTCCTGGTGGAGTGAATTCTCCGGTGAGATCCTTTAAGAATGTCGGCCGAGAACCTATCTATTTTGATAGAGGAGAGGGCCCCTATTTATATGATGTCGACGGTAATACCTATATCGATTTCTGTTCCTCTTTTGGTCCTTTAATTTTAGGTCACTCCCATCCTTCAGTCGTATCGGCCTTAATCAACCAAGCGACGAAGGCCACTACCTTTGGGGCCTGTCATCCGCAAGAGGTGAAGCTTGCTGAATTGATCCTCCTTGGTTATCCCTATCTACAACAGGTGAGGCTTCTTAATAGTGGAACCGAAGCTGTAATGACCGCTATTCGTATTGCAAGAGGAGCTACCGGTCGTCCTAAAATTCTTAAGTTTGAAGGCTGTTATCATGGTCACAGTGACGGACTACTTGCAAAATCTGGAAGCGGAATTGCAGACCTAGCTGAGAGTTCGTCTAGTGGGGTGCCACGTAGTATTGTGAGTGAGACGGTTATTGCGCGTTTTGATTCTATCACCTCAATTGAAAAGGCCTTTAAGCAGTATGGAGGTGAGATTGCGGCCGTTATTTTGGAACCTATTCCTGCTAACGAAGGGCTTTGGATTCCTCTGTCGGCACAACTTGAAGAGATCTGCATGTTGGCGAGACTACATGGTGCTCTTATTATTTTTGATGAGGTGATCTCAGGTTTTAGATTCGGACCTTCTGGAGCATCAGGTTATTTTAATTTAAAGCCTGATCTTGTGACCTTAGGAAAAATAATTGGAGGTGGACTTCCACTAGCGGCCTGTGTGGGAACAAAAACCCTCATGTCACAATTGGCTCCGATAGGTCAAGTTTATCAAGCGGGGACTCTCTCTGGAAATCCGCTAGCCACTGCAGCTGGGATTGCAGTGCTTACAGAGCTACTTAAAAATCCTCCTTATGAAATGCTAGCAAAACGAACCCAGCGATTTATTGGAAGATTAAAAGAGGAGGTCTTGCCAGAATGGGACTTTGCTCAAATGGGCTCGGTTTTTTGGATGAGCCGCTCTAAAATTAACAGATCGTTTCCTCCTGACATTACTGCAGATGACAAAAAATCTTATGCCACCTTTTTTGTGAAGGCCTTAGAGGCCGGAGTTTATTTTGCTCCCTCTCCTTTTGAAGTGGGATTTGTGTCTACAGCACACACTAATGAAGTCTTAGATGCCTCTGTAGAGAAACTAAAAAAATGTCTAAAATAGTACAGAAAAGATGGGTTAATCTCTTTGTAGCAGTGTCGATATTAATGCTGACACAGGTGGTATGGTGGTTGGATGTTTTCTCTCGGAGTGTAAGAACAATGTCTCATCTGCGCGAAGAAAATGCTTCGTTGAAAGGTATTCTCGAGCAGCCGGGAGTCTTAGAAGGAATAAGAGATGCAGCCTACCACAAATACTTGATGTTTTTTTCTGAGACGGCGGTTTTCGCAGCGCTGACCGCGTTAGGATTGTACCTACTTTTTCGAGCATTGAGAATGCAAGAAAAGGCTAGAGAAATGCAAAAACAATTTATTGAAACGATGACTCATGAGTCAAAGACGCCACTCACCGCTTTGAAATTAAGATTGGAGTCTACCTTAGAAAAAAACTCTAAAGGCCTTCAGCTCTCAAAAGAGATTGAACAGTCTCTAGAAGAGGTGCGGCGATTGGCCTCAGTATTTGAAAAAGCACTCACCTTAAATCGCATGGAGAATTACGCCTTTCAGTTTGAGGATATTCAGTTTTCTGAAATGGTAAAGGAGGTGGTTCGTCGAATGGATCCCCTTTTTAAACAAAAAAATGTCCAGGTGGAATTAAGTTTGGCTAAGGATCTTTGGTTGAGAGGTGATCTCTATGCCATTCAAAATATAATCCAAAGTCTGTTAGAAAATGCAGTTCTTTATAATGATAAAGACGATCGTAACGTCTCGATAGAGGTCATCGATGCCTCTAATAAAATTTTGGTAAAGATAAATGATAACGGTCCAGGAATTCCCATTGGAGATAGGGCCCATGTGTTTGAAAAGTTTTTTCGAGGAAGAGCCGGTCGAAAAATTCCAGGGACAGGTTTGGGGTTGTATTTAGCTAGATATATTGTGAATGCTCATTCTGGAGTTATTAGATTGGTCGACTGTCCTAAAGCAGGAACGTTTTTTGAAGTAGAACTTCCCAAAATGGGAGAACCTCATGGATAACCGTATTTGCTTAGTGGAGGATGATCCTACTATCAGAGAACTGGTGGCAGAAAAACTTGTTCAACGAGGGTATGAAGTTGATGTTTTTGAACAGGCTGAACTCGTGATTGAGATCTCAGATAAAAAATGGGACCTCTATATTTTAGACGTGCTTTTGGCAGGTGAAAAAACGGGGCTGGAATTGTGCCTATCACTCAGGAAAAAATATCCAATACTTCCGATTTTAATGTTGTCTGCACTATCGGAACCGAGTGATCGGATCGAGGGATTAAAAGTGGGGGCCGATGATTATCTAACCAAACCCTTTGAAATGGAGGAGCTCCTTCTGCGTGTAGATGGGATGTTGAAAAGAAGATCTTGGTATGCGCAGCTACCCTCTAATTTATCGGTTTTTGAATGGGACGATAAAGCTATCGATTTTATAAAGTTTGAAGGACGAAACGGAAAGAATATTTTCCTCCTGACTCAAAAAGAGTGCATGTTAATGAAACTACTTGTGGAAAAGGAAGCACAGGTAGTAAGTCGAGATGAGATCTTAAACCAGGTGTGGGGCTACGATGTGTTTCCCTCAGCACGAACTGTGGATAATTTTATTCTAAGACTACGCAAACTTTTTGATAACCCTGGTAGTCCTAAATATATTCATTCCATTAGAGGTGCTGGGTATAAATTTAGTAAAAAAGGAACTCCTTGATGCCATTTTTAATGAAATATTTATCAGGACAGGCCATGGGCAGATTTCCCGTGTGGATGATGAGGCAAGCGGGTCGTTATTTGCCAAAGTATCGTGCGATACGAGCGAAATATTCATTTTGGGAAATGGCAACTCAGCCAGAAATCGCAGCTGAAGTGAGTCTTTTACCCATGGAAGACATTCCTGTCGATGCGATTATTTTCTTCTCCGATATTTTGACAATGCCCTTTGGATTAGGCCTTCCTATCACGATGAAGGAGTCTGTAGGGCCCATCACTGAAATACCCCTACGGACTGAGGATCAGTTTAAAATTTTTGAAGGTTATGATCCCTCTCACCACACCGGTTTTGTAGGAGAGGCTCTCTCTCTTATTAAAAAGCAAATCCCTAATGAGATGACACTTCTAGGTTTCGCAGGGGCCCCTTGGACCGTGGGATCTTATTTGATTGAAGGGCAGAGCAATCGAAATTTTGAACAGATTAAATCTTGGATGCACACTGATCCTGCATCACTGGCCAGTTGTCTTCAAACATTAGGTGATGCCACGGTGAGATACCTAGAATATCAACATCGATCTGGAGCGCACATGGTCCAGCTATTTGATACCTGGATTGGACACATGCCCAGAAAATTTTTTGAGAATCACTACTCTAAAATTTTAGATAACATGTTTTTGAAACTAAAAGAGAAGGGAGTGCCTGCTATCTATTTTACAAAGCACTCCTCACATCTAACACCACTATTTTCTTCATTGCCTGTGTCTGGTTTTAGCGTTGATGAGTTAGTTTCTCTAACCGAATTAGACAAACAATTTCCTAGAAATGTTTTCTTTCAGGGAAATCTTGATCCTATTTTGTTGCTTAAAGGCACTGAAGGCCAGGTGAGATTAAAGACACGATTACTCGTGCAGGAGGCCCGAGGCCTACAGAGAAATGTGATTATGAATCTGGCTCACGGTATTTTACCAGGAACTCCAGTAGAAAATGCTAGAGCCTTTGTACAGGAGGCAAGGAGCTTATGGATTTAACCCAACTTATTAAAAAATATGCAACCTCAGGCCCTAGATATACCTCCTATCCCACAGCGCCACAGTGGACGGAAAACCTGAAGATTGAGAGGTATCAAGAGCAATTGAAAAAAAGTTTTTCCGGCAATACTGAGCCTATTGCGCTCTATATTCATATCCCTTTTTGTGAAGCACTTTGTTTTTACTGTGGTTGTAACATTCAAATTACTAAAGACCATTCTAAGAGTGGTGTTTACATTGAGGCTTTAATTAAAGAGCTTAAGACTGTATCGGAGACCATTGGACGCAGACAGACACTCTCCCAAATAAGTTGGGGCGGAGGCACGCCTACCTTCATGACCTCGCAGGAGATTGAAAGACTTCATCTGGCCACCTTAAAATATTTTGATCTCGCAGAGGGTGCCGAAGTTAGCATCGAAATTGATCCTAGAGTCACAAGTAATGAACAGCTGTCTACTTTAAGACGCTTGGGTTTTAATCGTGTGAGTTTAGGGGTTCAGGATTTTAATGAGAATGTACAGAAAGCCGTTAACCGAATTCAGTCGATAGAACTGACCTCTAATATGCTAAAATTTTGTCGTGAACTGGGCTTCCAGGGGATTAATTTTGATTTAATTTATGGATTGCCCTTGCAGACTAAACGGTCTTTTCACAAAACTTTGCAGCAGGTGATTGCTTTAAGACCCGATAGAATTGCCCTATATAACTATGCCCATCTACCCTCTTTGCGACCGCATCAAAAGATTATGGATAAATTTGAACGACCCGATTCTGAGGATCGGTTAGCTATTTTTAGCGATGGTTATACCGAATTCACCCAAAATGGATATCGTTCTATTGGTATGGATCACTTTGCTCTGGAATCTGACGAACTATTTCTCGCTATCGAAAAGGAAACTCTCTATCGAAACTTTATGGGCTACACCGTTAAGCGTGGAGCAGGAATGATTGGAATTGGGGCTTCAGCTATTGGCGAAGTAGGTGGAAATTATTTTCAGAATACTCGTGAAACTATGCCCTATCAAGATAGCATAGCCCACGAGGGGCTATCGTCATTTAGAGGGTGTCTTTTGACCTCCGATGATGTGCAGAGAAAGTGGATTATTCAGCAATTGATGTGTAAGTTTGTATTGCGATTTGAAGACTATCGGTCGCTTTTTAATCATAGTTTTGAAATTACATTTCAAAATGAAATAAAATTATTAAGTGAGTTTGCTTCTGAGGGAATTTTAACGGTCGATAGTCAAGGGATAGTGATCACAGATTTGGGAAGATTATTTATTCGTAATGTGGCTATGATTTTTGATGCGTATCTTTCTCTTCCGACACAGGCTACCTATTCAAAGACGTTATGATGATTTCAAACTGGCTAGGAAAAAATAATTCACTCCTATTAGAATATGACCATATTGATGATACTAACCTCTCAGAATTTGAAAATCAGATTGAGGAGGTAGAAAAATTTTATCGGTTTTCAAAAATTGAGGAGATTACCGGAAGGATTAGGAATAAAAAGGGACAGGGCTTAGCCGCAGTTTTATTTAAAAACCCAAGAAAAAGCGTTCTGTTAAGAGCCATACCCTTTTTGATCGGTAAAAACATTCCCTTTACTATTTTTCTACGACCCGACTGCATTGGTTTAAATAGATTACCCATGGAGGAGGAGTTAGATTTTTACTCCAAGGCCTATCCTAAAAAAATAACCGCGGAGATCCTTTGTCAGAAAAAAAATGAGGCATGGAAGGCCCCTGATGCTGTCGACGTTTTTTTAAGAGGATTAAGAAGAGAGGTAGGCCCGTTACCCCTGGACCTCATTGATCCTACCCTCTTTTTTTGTACCTGGGGAAAACTAATCGAACTTCCCAAAGAGCTTGTAGAGTGGGGCGTGACTCTCTATGTAGGTCCCCAAAAAACCGATCTTGTAGGTCACGGAATATATTTTATGCGACAACAATTGAAGCTGACTCCGAAGGTGGCAAGGATATCTAGTAGTATCGATGCTGGAGCATGGAACGTTGAGTCTCTGAGTGCCTTAAACCTCGTAGGGTGTATTTCTAATGGAAAAGGGGCTGTGACGCATGAGAGCCAATGGTGGGATCTTCCCATTTGGTGTTTTTGACTTGTAAAATTGGAGCCGATAGATAAACTTTATACTTCAGTCGATAAAAAGACCGTGCTAACTTAAAAAGCAACTCACCGGAGGCAATATGGCTACCAAAGTGGCGAAAGTCGGAGTTAAAAAAGAGGAGGGATGGTTATACTATCTCGACAAAAAAGGAAATGTATCTCGCGCTAAAATGGGGCGAGGAAGAAAAGCTTCAAAAATTAAACCTCAAATGGTTGAAAAGGTAGGCCTGAAGCGAGAGACTGGATTTTTGTATTTCATCGATAAACAGGGTGATGTTTCGAAAGCGAAGCTTTCGCGTCGAGGAAGAAAGAAAAAAAGAAAATAGATTTCATATTTACTAGTAAAGCGTGAGATTCTAAAGCGTGAGCTTCTAAAGCCTCGCGCTTTTTTTTGTCTTTAAAGATCGACCGTTGTCACTCATTGAAGGGCTATGTTATTAGTGATT
The DNA here is from genome assembly GCA_013205415.1 of Deltaproteobacteria bacterium. Taxonomy (GTDB): domain Bacteria; phylum Bdellovibrionota; class FAC87; order UBA2466; family UBA2466; genus UBA2466. Next base: position 1,619 of record JABMMY010000340.1, on the reverse strand, counting down.
ACCTCTCGGAGAAAAATATGAATAATCTCATTTCCCAAGTTCCGGTTCCGCAAAATGAAACCGTTTTAAATTATGCCCCAGATTCGACAGAGACAAGGGAGTTAAAAAAACAATTAACGACCCTATCCGCAATAGAAACTGAAATTCCCATAGTGATAAATGGCAGATCGATTAAGACAGAAAAGACCGAGTCTATTACCGCTCCTCATCGGCACGCTCTTAAACTAGGTCATTATCATAAGGCGGGACCTAACGAGGTAAAGGCTGCTATTAATGGCGCTCTTAACGTAGCAAAAGATTGGGCCGCAATGCCCTATTCTTCTCGAGCGGCTATTTTTTTAAAGGCGGCAGATCTTTTAGCCACAAAGTATAGACCCACGGTAAATGCGGCAACAATGCTAGGGCAAAGTAAAACCTGCTATCAAGCAGAGATCGACTCGGCCTGTGAATTGATCGATTTTTTAAGATTTAATGTTCACTTTCAAGAACAGATGTATTCCATGCAGCCAAAATCGGGGCCAGGAATGTGGAATCGAATGGAGTACCGCCCCCTCGAAGGTTTCGTTTTTGCCGTCACTCCATTTAACTTTACAGCCATTGCGGGAAATCTTCCGACCTCAGCAGCTCTCTTGGGCAATGTGGTGGTATGGAAGCCGGCATCCACAGCAGTTTATTCTGGCCATTTTTTAATGAAGCTTTTTGAAGAGGCAGGCCTTCCGCCCGGAGTGATTCAGTTTCTTCCTGGATCTGGAGCGACTGTAGGGGATATTTGCATTAAAGATAAAAATCTAGCAGGGGTTCATTTTACTGGGAGTACCGGAGTGTTTCAGAATATGTGGAAAACTATCGGGGATAATATTCATTCCTATCGTAGTTATCCTAGAATTGTAGGCGAAACAGGAGGTAAAGATTTTATTTTTGCGCATCCCTCCGCCGATATTGATGGTCTGGTAACAGCAATGGTTCGTGGGGCCTTTGAATACCAAGGACAAAAATGTTCGGCCGCCTCAAGAGCCTATATTCCCAAAAGCATCTGGAAAGAGGTAAAGGAAAAATTGGTGGCTGAGGTTAAGTCTATTAGTCTAGGTGATGTATCCGATTTTAAAAATTTTATGGGTGCCGTGATCGATAAAAAATCCTTTGAAAATATTCGTGGCTATATCGACGGTGTTAAGAAAAGTGATGAGGCTGAAATTATCGTGGGTGGAAAATGCCAAGATGAGGTTGGGTATTTTATTGAGCCTACTATCATTGAAACTAAAAATCCTGGTTATCGTACGATGTGTGAAGAGATCTTTGGACCCGTAATTACCATTTTTGCTTACGATGACAATAGATACGAAGAGACATTAAGGCTTTGTGATGAGACATCGCCCTACGCCCTCACAGGATGTATCTGGAGCCAAGATCGAAAAGCGATTGATCTCGCACTTACGGTGCTAACTCAAAGCGCGGGAAATTTTTACATTAATAATAAACCCACAGGAGCTGTCGTGGGACAGCAGCCCTTTGGCGGTGCCAGAGGATCGGGAACTAATGATAAAGCGGGAAGCCTATTAAATCTTTTTAGGTGGGTCTCTGCTCGAACGGTATCTGAAACCTTTGCACCCCCCAAGAAC
>JABMMY010000339.1 GCA_013205415.1 Deltaproteobacteria bacterium | reverse complement strand
CCTCTATTTTGGTTGGGCCTGTTTCTTTTCAAACATCCGGTAAATATGACCTTGCTTCGACTAAGTGGAGCCTAGAGATTGAGAGCTCAGAAAAAGAGATCAAGGAGCTCGATCTTAAAAGTAATCACAATTTAATTCCTTGGCTTCAATCGGTTCAGGGAAAACTATATTTTAAAACCTCTAGTCAGGGATTGGGAAAAGATATTAATACCATCAACACCGAAGGAGAATTGCGCGCCAATGGGCTTACCCTATTGGTTAATCACCCCAATATTACCGGTCCGGTATCTTTGGAAATCGATGCCAAGTTTAAAAAAACAGAAACGACCGCCTTAAAGGCCGACTTTAAGATCGATGGCACCCAGGCCACGATTATAAAGGACAATCAGTTTAAGAAACTTCCCGGAACCCCCTTTCATGCTAAGGTTCAGCTTGTCGGAAATAATCAGGATTACCAACTCAATCTCGGCGAAGCTCAGTTTCATAATCTCACCGCCTCGATCAGCGGGAAAATTATCAATGGGCCGAAAATAACCTCCCAACTTGAGGCTACCATTGCACCGACATCTCTAGAGGGCTGGGAACAGTTTTTCCCCAGCCTTGGCAATATTAAAACCAAGGGATCTTTAAATGGAAGGTTAGGTTACTCTGGCACCTTTGATGATTGGAAATCTGCAAGCTTAGAATTAGATCTTAACGCCAAAGAGGTACAAATCCCTATCTTGCAAAACTGGATTCCTAATAAGGAGGTAACACTTACTGGAATTGCCAAAATAAATTCCGATACTAAAATTAAATATTCACATGGCGAATTAAAAACACTCGCTACCCATACCTCTATCAACCTTCAAGATAATATTTTCGGATATTCAGATCTGTTTTTAAAGGGGCCTGGCGTACCCATGGGAGCTAACCTCACCATCCAGAGCAGCGCTAAGGAGGCCCAGATTAAAAGTGGCTCCTTTGCTTTAGGGCCGATTAAAGCCACACTCAAGGGAAGCATCTCAAACTTCAAAAACCCACTTGCTAATTTAAGTTTAGAGACCCAATCTATTTCTGCTAAGGAACTTGCCCCGCTGATTCCCTTTTTAAAGAGTAATAAGATTAGTGTTTTTAAGGGAACCTTTAAAAATAGAATTTCGCTTAGTGGACCACTCACCACACCCCACAAACAACCCACGGTTACCATTGAGAGTACGCTATCGGGCCTAGCGATCGATTATCCCCAAAAAAATATTGCTAAAATCCTACAAATAAAAGAGATGAACGGCAAAATTATAGCAACACAAAACTCTCTGAAGCTACAAGGATTTCAAACTCGATTCCCCAATTCCGATGTCAATTTAGCGCTCTCCCTATTTTCTTTTACCGAGCCTGTTATCTCATTTAATTTGAGTTCAAACCATTTGTCGTCGAAAGATTTTTTACCCGACACCATCGAATCGAAGGCAGTTTTAGTGGCCGTTCCAGTTGCTAGTTCCAGCGAAACGGGAAGCGATTTTAGAGACGCCTTCCCCATTCTTAAAAAAGCGAAAATTAATGGCGCCATTAATATTAGGAATGCAGAATTAAATTCCTATACAGCTGAGAATTTAACCGGCCGATTCGATTGGGAAAGGGGTCTTTTAAATATCGACCCCTTAAACCTACAAATGTTTGGAGGCTCCATGAGGGTAACCACTCATTGGAATGGAAGTGAAAAGCTACCGAAATGTGACCAAAAAATTACCATCAGCGGAATGAATGTAAATAGCGTTATTGAAAGTCTCTCCCCTAAATCTCACGGTCTTCTTCAGGGGCGCATAAAAGCAGAACTCAATAATAATTTCACCGGAATTACACAAGAGGCCATTAAAAAATCTATGGCGAGCTCAGGAAGCTTCACACTTTCCGATGGACGACTCAATACTATTAACTTTACACAAAAGCCCCTAGAGGCCTTAAAAAAATTCCCGCCATTGGCGGTTTTAATCAAAAACACAGCTTGGGAGGAGTCGATTAAGGACACCTCGGGAAGTTTCTCCTTTAAAAATGAGAAACTGGCCCTCAATGATATGTCTATGCACAGTCCGTACTTTGACCTGACCGCCCCGTTAACCACCGTGGATATGGATCAGAATGTCTATTCTAAGGTCTCCTGGATTCCCAAAGAGACATTACTAGACCGTAAAGTTTTGGATGCTATTAAGGATGAAAAAGGGGAGTCTTCGATTCCACTTCTTATCGAGGGGCCCGCTGCCCATCCCTCGGTGACATTAGATAGTTCTGTCATTGAAGGTCGATTAGTTTCCTATGCCAAACGAGCCGCCGAAGAGAGGCTACAGAAAGCCGCTATAGAATTAAAAAAGAGAACCGGCCGGGAGCTAGAGGAAAAACTAAAAGAGGCCCTGGGTGGGCTCATTAAAAAATAGTTTTTTACTTGCCTAAAGAACCAAGAAAATTAGTTTGGTATTCGGTGACCGCCCTTACCATCTTCCCCTTGAATAATGTTCTGATAAGGGACGATTTTTTTAATTCATCAATCTCCATAACATCGGTGATAATAGCCAGCGACTCATTGGGATTTTTTTTATTAGCCACCACTTCATATAGACTCAATGAGGAATCGAAATAGTGAGCCGTATAAAATGGTAGTTCTAAAAACAACACCCTTTCATTTTCGTGAAATTCAAGGCCCTCGGAAATCCTCAAGATAGGCTGCATCTGGTCTGGAGCAATAATGACCATTTCCTGTTTTATCCACGAATCTAAAGGATGGCCGTTGCTCTGGGGGAGCGTCCAAAGTTTTTCCTTCAAATAGGATAGGGTTACTGGACTAAGGTTTAATGTAACAATTAGGTCCAACATCTGCGGTACGTAACCTATATTACTTTTTCTATCCTCATAACCGGTGAGTTCTCTAATAGCGAGATAGTTTTTTATTCTTTGAAACATTAACTGGCGAAAGGTTTCTATTTTATTTTTTGATTTTTCTAACAGAATGACCTCTGTCTTGGTTCTTAGTTTCATTAAACACTTTTCAGCGCTGCAACTCTTTATTCCCTCAACCTGATTTTCGGCTAAAGCCCCAGCAGGAAGTTTATACTTTTCTAACAAGAAGGCTTCTGACCCCATTCCCTGATTGGAAAACTGAGTTTTTAAATCCATTCGGCCAATCTTTAATTTATTTCTAATTTTATTCTCTACCGTTTTGGGTGGAAGGGAATATTTCCAGGTGGTTCTTGTGATCAAAAAAGGATGGCTATAATCATCTGTGGAAACAGCTTCATCCAAGGGGGTTTTCTGAAAGGGATTTTTATCCTCAAGATTGATATCGGCTTGGGAGATAGGGGCTAGTAAAGTGAGACCCAGCGCTAAAATGAAGAGGTACATTTTCAAATGACCTTTTAAGCGCTATAGCCATCGGCTTGAGAGGTGATCCCCGCTATAGGAGTTTCATACTCAAACATGCTCAAATACATTTGAGCCGATTTATTTTCAGGATCTAAAAGTAGGGCTTCGCTCCATTGCCGATAGGCCTCCTTCAACTTTTTTAAAGAGTGATATAAGATTCCCAATTGTATCTTAGCACCCACATCCTTAGGATGGGACTCTGTTGCTTTCTTAAGTAAGTTAAGTGCCCACTCCTTATTTCCCGTTTTAGATAGACAGCGAGCCATCTGAATAGCACTAAAAATATTTTCTGGGTCTAACTGAAATGATTTAGAAAATTCATGATGAGCCTCTAAGAATCGCTCAAACTTCATATAAGAGACCCCAATAGTGAAATGACTTTTAGCGAGTGCCTGATTAATTCTTGGATCAAATCCTGGCTGAGTATTTTCTAATCTCCGTTTAGCATTTTGATAAACAATCGCCGCCTCTTTGTAGTTCCCTACATCATTTTGCAAACTACTTAATGCAATGGCTGCTTCTGTATGTGAAGGGTCTAGAACCAGGGATTTTTTAAAGGCTAGGATCGCTTTTTTAAACTTTCCCTTTTTAGTATAAACGTGTCCCAAAAGATTAAAGGCTTCCGGAGATTGATTATTTAAAAGAATCGCCTGCTCAAGATTTTTTTCTGCGGTTGAAAGTTGGTTTCGATTGAGATCTTCGCGAGCCAAACTTAGTAACTCTTCCAGCGTTTGAGTCGATGGCAATGAGACCATGAGTAATCCCCTTGTTAGTTTTTCTTTTTCAAACTTTCAATTAACGCTTCTACTTCTACCTTAAAAGTTGAATTGGGGTACTGAACTACTAACCTCTTTAAAGCCGCAGTGGCATTCCCATTCATATGAATATGATAATAACATTGTCCCAATCGGTACAGTGCTACTTCATCATAACCCATATTTGGATAGTCTCTTAGGAGTGACGCGTAACGATAAGATGCTGAGAGATAATGTTTTCGCTCATAATAAAAATTAGCGACGTAAGCTTCATGTTCTCCAAGTTTTTTTCTGGCATCTAAACTGTACTCCTTCGCCTTAACAACAAACTCAGAGTTTGGAAATTTTTCAATGACTATCGCAAAAGAATCGATCGCTCTAGTTGCAGAACTTAAATCCCTGGCATTATCATCCGGAATTTCTTTATAGTAGGAGAGGGCGATTCTAAATTGAACATAATCACTTCTAGGGTGTGTAGGATGAAGCTCTTTAAAAATTTCGTAGGCACTTTCTGCTTCCAAATAATTTTCCTGTGCAAAATAGGTATCTGCAATTCTCAGCTCTGAATCGGTGGCACGAGAGCTATAGGGAAATCGATTTTTAATGTCCCGATATTTCTCAATAGCGATTAAATACCTTTCATCCTTAAAAATAGACTCCGCTTCATTGTAAAGACTATCGGGATCCTCTTTGTTTACCTCTTGATGCGAACAGGCCCCCAAAAATACAATTCCCAGCAATAAGCACAAAATAGACGTTCTTTTTAGCACCGTTAAACCAACCTTAAGTGTTTGAGATTTCATAACTTTATTTGATACCTGATGAAGTCTATCATAGGTATCCTCACCAGGAATCCTTTTTTCTGTTAAGCAACGCGTCAATTCGGCCGATAGGTTGGGTATACGCGTTATCACATAGCGGCAAACACAAAAAACGGAGCACTTTTCTATGAGTAATTACGATTCTGAATTAACCGATGATGTCGAGGAGCTATTAGAAAAGGTGGTACTTGAGGAGGCCACGGCATTGGTTTGGAAAACCTTTGAAGCGGCCCTGAGTAAATTGGACCCCGAAAGTCGAACCCTTATTGAAGATCATCTTAATGG
>JABMMY010000338.1 GCA_013205415.1 Deltaproteobacteria bacterium | reverse complement strand
TGAACAGCGTTTAACAGGTGAGGTTTCTAATGGAGATTTAGCTCGAACTAATTTTGCAGATGACTATAAACCCAGATTTTTAGCCGACGATATCATTAATCAGAAACCCTGCTACAAACTACTTCTAACGGCGACGAATAAAGATGTGGCCTATCGAAAAATTGTTTACTGGGTAGAGAAAAAATCTTTCTTTCCTATTCAAGTTAATTTTTATGCTATTTCTGGAAAGCTACTTAAAACCGGAAAATATTCTGAAATTAAATTAGTTCTTGATAAAAAACGGGTGACCCAATTAATCATTCAAGATGCACTTCAAGAAAAAAAACAATCACGACTCAACTACTTTAATTTTGTTAAAACATCCTATGATGACAGTTTTTTTAGCAAAGAATCTCTGAGTGACTAGTATGTTAAAGGTAATGGTTTCCGTTTTTTGTTTTCTGTTTTCCTCATGTTGTTTTTCTACCGTAATTGAATACCATCTAGAGACTCAATCTCGTTTGGGATATCACCTGGTGAGTCCCTCCGACCTCAGTTCACATCGGCACGAACTAGAATCAAATAATATTATTCGGTTTTCAAATATCTGGTCCCTGGGGGCTGGCCTGCGTGCCTTCGTGGAATCTGCTTACGCCTCCAATAGCTCGCGCTATCCAGATCCTGTTCGCATCCGGGACTCTCAAGATTTTATATTAAGAGATCTTTATCTTCAGTACAAATCGGGCCCGATAACCTTACGATTGGGAAGTCAACAAATAGTATGGGGCGAGGCCTTTGGATTTTATTATGCAGATCTAGTCAACCCTAAAGACTTCAGAGATTTTGGAATTGGCCCCCTTGAAAAAAACAGGCTCCACACTCCCCTCGTTAATTTTAAATGGAATTTTAAGGAGCACATCCTTCAGCTTTTATATATTCCAAAGCCCCACTTTAATAAAACACCTTCGATCGGGAGTGATTTCTCCTTCCCCTTCACTCAATTTTCTCAAGGGTCTTCTGTGACATTTGACGACGAGAGAACACTACCCATCGGCCTAAACAATGCTGAATATGGGGGCCGCTTTTCACCCTCATTTACCGGAATCGATCTCTCCTTACTTTACCTTAATTATTTTGACAGAGCCCCCGTTTATCTTTCATCAACTGGGCCGGGGGGAATGGCGGTAAAGGGCCGACACCTTCGGATGGAGACCTTTGGCGTGACCCTATCCTTACCGGTGCGAAGTTGGGTTATTCGCAGTGAACTACTCTTTAATCATGGTAAACATTTTAATAACTTCGTAGGCCAACTAGATAGCTTTAGGGCCGATGAGATCATTGCCGTTTTAGGGTTAGATTATATCGTTGGAGATCGTTGGAGAATGGGCATTCAGATCTCTGAAAATTATCGTACGAAATCGGTACCGGGTGCACTGGCACCTCCATCGACTCAATCGATCACAGGACACGGTAGCGTGACACTCATAGAGGATACGACCCTCGATGGTCTCATCGCCTACGCTCCACACGATGGAGGTAGTCTCGTGGAATTGAGTTATATGATTCCCCTATCCAAACGCATTGAGCTTTTATTAGCTGTAGATCTATTTAATGGCAGTAGGTCGAGTCAATTTGGGTTGTATCGTCCGGCAAGTCGAGGGTATGTACAGATTAAAACCTTTCTCGGAAACGAAGTTAAACTCTAATCGGTCGCAACTATTAGAGTTTAAATCCCAAAAGTTTTACCCATTCATAGGTAATAAACAACGGACCTCGTCCTAAATGACTCAGGTTAGTACGAAATGCAGGTCTATTTTTTTCAATCGCATGTCCCCAAAACTGAAAGGCCCAGCCCATGGCAAAGGTAAGACTACTCACCACAAATGACAGCCCAAAGGGCATGACCGCCACCTCTTCACCTATGAGAAACAGAGGAATACACCACACCATCACCGCCCCCGCTAAGCCCTTGTGAACCTGAAAATAAAATAGAAATACACTCAGCAAAAATAGGGTGGCTCCGGAAATGGGCAGATCCAATGGGGCAAATCGAAACCATCCCAGACTACAAAACAGGGAAAAGAATATTAAAGGAATTCCAATAAAATGGGTCAATCTGTTGCCTTGGGTTTTATGATAACTAAGATAGGAATCTAGATCCTGTTTCAATTTTTCATTTTTCAAAAGATCTGCGCTCATATTTTCCCCATCTCTTCCGTCTGAAATATGGGATCAATATCGACCGGAACATCCTTTAAAGAATCTAGCGCCTTTTGCATCGCAGGTCGTACGGTGGCGTACTTAGCCAGAAGTGTTCTCGCCCTTTCATAATCCCCTTCAGCCTGCAAAGTTAATAGTTCCCGGGTTAGTTTCTTAACCGCAGGTTTAATCTTAGTGACATCAATAGAAAATTTCCCTTGCCTGTCCTGAATAATAGCGCCCTCATCTTGCAGAAAGTTAAATTGCAAAGCCACTCCTCGTCCATGGGCCTCGGTGATTCCAAACCGAACACTCCGAAAGGCACTCGCTAAAAAGGTGAGGTACATTGAATTTTCCATCTTTTTATCGATCACTCCCTTATCGATCAAATATTGGAGAGCAAATAGTCCGGTAATATCGGCCTTGGCCTCCTCAACTGCTGAATAATGGTCCTTTAACTCCATTCGAACATTACTCTCCCTAGTTCCCATAATAATATTATGGGGCCCTATTCCATGCATTAATTCATGCATCAAGATATGGGTAAAAAAGGGTTCAAACTTAACCTCTGTTTGGTTTTTAGGGGTGAGAACCTTTTTTGAAATCTCAGTTAACACTCTATCGAACTTGGCCCGTTGAATATTTTTCAACATGACCCTCTTACTGCCCTTTTCCTTCACCACCTTTTCGTCATTGGGTAGATTGAATGCGGCCGTGGTCACTCCTCTACGAGCCTCTCCTGCGGCATAAACCTCGTCGACAACCCTAATAGGCGCTAGGGCTGCTATCTTTTTATTTTTAAATCTATTATCCAGAGGAAGGTTATTTTCCAGCTCCTGCAGGTAGGAGGAAAATTTGGCCAATTTCTGAGATTCATTAACATCTGTGATCGTGACAAAGGCCTCGAAGGCCGCTTTATATCCGAACAGCTCATCTTCATAGGTTTCATAGGGTCCGATCGTCACCTCAATGGGCGAGTCTAGATCCATCCACGCCACATCACTGGAATAATAATCGTCACTCAAAAAGGCCTCGGCGCGCAGTTTTAGAAACTTTTTTAATGTGGCATTTTCAGTGAGTTCCTGTGCCTCATTCAATAGTTCAGCTGCCGGTTTTAAAAACTCCGCATATTCTTCACTATAAGGAATGAGCTTTAAGCCTCTATTGTCATCTCTTTTGATCACTGAAAAAAATCCCGTCGCCTTAGTTTGCACCGAAGGGGATAGGGTCTTTAACCAGATTTCAAATTCACCCTTGGTCATATCCTCTGGGTAATAACCTGCTCCGATTGGTTTTCCCTTTGGAGCCAATGCAATAAATACTTTATTACTATCTATCCTAGACCAGGGGCCACGATTTTGGTCGAACAGTTTTAGTCTCTTAATTCCCACCTCTGTTT
>JABMMY010000337.1 GCA_013205415.1 Deltaproteobacteria bacterium | reverse complement strand
TCTCAAAGGCCGTGCAAAATATGACGCGTGGGCTAAGCAGAAGGGGAATTCTATTTCTCTTATGCATGAAGAGTACGTAAAATATGTCGAGATTTTGATAGCCAAATACCGACCCTGAAAGGATGAAATAGTGGTTTGCGCCAGTCCAATGAGGAATAGGTTTAATAGAAATTTCTAGTATGCACCAAGTCTAAATAGCAGTGCGTTAACTTGATGGTTGACTTACTAAAATAAATAAGTTATTATTTTTAGTAATGAAGGTTCGCAACTCAGGATGGCAAGTAAAGATAACTCAGGAAGCGGCTGAAGCCTTTAAAACAGATGAGCTTACGGACGATGACAAACTTGTTATCCGAAAGTGGGCTCAAACGATTGTTGAACACGGCCCCGAAGAACTACAGAGAATACCAAGTGTTTGGGCGGATCATCCGCTTTATGGTGAGTGGAAAGGACATCGTTCTTCGCGTTTTAGCTATCGTGGACGTATTATTTATCGAGTAGAGGAAAATATTGTGACGGCTGTTGTAGTTAAAATTACAACCAAACACGATTACAAAAAGGATTAAGAAACTATGAAAGACTTACTTGGTATCAAGGAATTGCAGATTAAAGAAACCCCTGGAAAAATTATTAGGGCTTTTAGACGTAATTTTAATCTTACGTTAGAAGATATTGAGAAACTCACAGGTATTCCAGTTTCAAATCTTTCAGCGATAGAACACAATAAGATCGATCTTGGATTAAGTAGATCGATTCGTATTGCAGCAGTGTTTGGAGTTCACCCATCTCTTATTTTATTTCCTGATGGTTATGATCGGCAAAATAATCCAGCCATAACTAAGATCAGGAAAAGCGCTGCTAGCCTCATTGAAAGAAAAATCAAGCAGATTGCTTAAAAGGTTGAATAGCGAATTGCTTCACAAGTAATGCGACCTATTGATCGAATTTATCGAATGATGGATAAGCTAGCCAAAAAAGAGGCGGATGTTAAAAAGCTCATCGGAGCCCCCCTTTTCTTTATTTAATGAACCGGTGAATGGTATTTTTTTCGACGTGACCACTTTATATTTTGAAAGCTTCATATCTGACGCGTCTTATTGATCGTTTAATGAAAAAAATGAAAAACGGTATGCCAGCATCGATGAAATAAAAATTCAGTCCGATAAGGAGTGGGATGGGCTTCACGGAGTCATCACCAATATCGAGGATCAAAAATCCCAAGAGATCCTCTCCCGTGACCTAAAATGTTAAGATTTTAGGTCACGGGAGAGGTCTGGAAAACCGTTCGAGAGGTTTATCTCCAACTGTTTATCTCCAGCTATCAGAATCAAACTTTTTTCTGTTTTTAGAAATTCGATATTTTGTTTTTACAGCACTCACCAACATGGGTGAGAAAAAAGTTAAATAGGGTAAGAGTGTTAATCCAATAAATAGTTTTCCAATAAGACCGGCAAAAATAAATTTAAATAGGATGAGTCCGCCGGCTAAGAAAGCGAGCCATTTTGCTTTTACAGGTAATATAAAATAGATGTAGAGCTCAAGTTCAGGAAAGAGAGTTCCAAAGGCTAAACTTACATTTTCTAAAATATAAAACCAAATTGAAATGGGCTGCATCGTTAGAAAACTTCCTGCTAAGGCCGAAACGTATCCTAACAGTAAGAAAACGGTAAGCGGGCCGGCTCCCCACTGAGATTCTAAAGCATTAATTACAAAGTAAAGATAGAGAACGTAAAAAACCAGGTAGATTGGATTATTTAATCCCTCAGAGACAGGAAACCCAAAAAGACGCCACCACTCTCCGTGCAAAACTAAATAGGGGTCAAATAAAAATCGTTCTACCGGAGCTCCACCCATCGATTTTGCTGCAAAGGCTAAAACAGCAACTGCGCAAAGTAGAGGTGCTAGATTTGGAATCCCTAAAAAATCTAATTTATTTACACAGACTCTAAGCCACTTAGGAAAGCGTTCATCCATTTGAAAGACTCCAAAATTTTTGTAGGGTTGCCATTAGACCTCTTTCATGACCTAAAGCATAATATTTTACAAGATCCTTGACCAGCGCTTCGTCACAGTCGAAAAAAG
>JABMMY010000336.1 GCA_013205415.1 Deltaproteobacteria bacterium | reverse complement strand
GTGATGCACTTACAAACTCAACTTCAGTTACTTTAACTTTAGCTGCTGTAGATACTAGCGAAATGTATGTTACGAATATCTCGGGTTGTGGAAGCGGGAGTAGTTGGGAAGCTTATGTGACGAGCAAGTCATGGACTCTTGGCCAAGCAAATACCACTGCAACGGTTTATGTAAAATATAAAGATACTGCTAACAACGAAACAGGTTGCTTTAGCGATACAATAACTCACGATAACACTGCTCCTAGCGGTGGAACCGTTTCAATAAACGGCGGCGCTACCTATACATCCTCAACCTCGGTAACGCTTACTTTATCGTCTACAGAGGCCGCTGAAATGTATGTCAGTAATACTAGTGGCTGTGGGAGTGGTGGAAGTTGGGAAGATTATAATGCCAGCAAATCTTGGACTCTTGGCCAAGCTAATGCAACAGCAACTGTCTATGTAAAGTTTAGAGATACAGCGACCAACGAGACCAGCTGCTACAACGATACTATTGTTCATGACAACACGGCTCCTACGGGAACTAGCATCTCAATAAATGGTGGTGAGACTACAACGGCTTCTACTTCGGTAACTCTTACTCTTGGAGCTACGGGGGCAAGTCAGATGTATATAACTAATACTTCTGGTTGTGCAGGTGGGGGAACTCTAGAGAGCTACGCCACAGGTAAAGCCTGGACACTAGGTCAGACTAATGGAACTGCAACAGTTTACGTAAAGTATATCGATGCTGCGGGGAACGAAAGCACTTGTGTAAGTGATACTATTATTCATGATAATATTGGACCAACTAACGAAAACATTTCTATTAACGGTGGAGGTGTTTGGACATCATCTACCTCTGTCACACTTACTTTATCTGCTGTAGATGCTAGCGAAATGTATGTCACTAATATGAGTGGGTGTGGAACTGCTGGCAGCTGGGAAGCTTATTCTACGAGCAAGGCTTGGACGCTAGGACAGAGCAACGATACTGCAGCTGTCTATGTGAAATATCGAGATACAGCCCTTAATGAAAGTAGTTGTGCAAGTGATACAATCTCTCATTTATCGGACGTTCCATTAGGAGCAAATGGGAAATTATTTTTTTCTTCGGGTGGTACAAAATCTTTTCTGGTAGATAAAAGTGGAAATATTTTTGTTGCTGGAGCTAATAATTTAGGAACTGTAATCGCAAAATATAATATCAACGGAAATTTAATAACTTCTTTTGGGGCGTCGGGATTTGCCGTTATTCCCGCGCGTCAAAGAGATACCCGCGCCATATTTAATGGTGAAGTGGGGCTGTTTGGATTGGCTTTACAAAGTGATGGTAAGCCTGTGGGGGTTGGGAGCTCTGGTAGCGGTAGTGGTGAAACACGGGGAAGATTGCTTATTGCAAGAGTTACTGCAGATGGAAATCCAGATGATCAATTATGGCAAAGTGGTTATGGCCTTACGAAGGAACGCGACCTACAAGGTGTACCAGAATTTGGGTATGGATGGGAAGTTGGTGTTCAATCAACTGGCCAAATTGTTGTGGCTCCAGCTAAACAGGAACACTCCGGGTCAGAACAGATTCTAAGATTTGATCCTACTAACGGAAGTCTTGACCGCAGTTTTGGAAACAATGGAGCGGGTGCGGGAGCATCTGGGCTCATGGCGCTTCAAGCTGATGATAAAATTATAACAATTTTAAAAGAGGTCCCAGGTGGTGGTCAAGATATTGAACTCCGGGTATCGCGAAGCACTCCCAATGGGGTCTTAGATACGACATTTGCAGGAAATGGAACACAAAAAATAGTTGTTTTTCCAGGTGGCGGATCAGGGTTTCAGCTACATGCAGTGAAGATTGGGGCAAGTGGTAAAATAGTCGTTTTGGGGTGGGGAACGGATTCCAACTCGAGATTATATCGTTTTTTAGTTAGATTAAACCCAGATGGAAGTGTCGACTCAACATTTGGTACAAATGGAATTAAACTTTTATCTTATGATTATATGGCAAGAAAATCATTAGCAATACAAACTAATGACTACATTCTACTGGGTAGCAGCAATAGTCTAGGTGGGACAATTTATAGATTTAACAACACAGGGGATATTGATACTAGTTTCGGACTTAATGGAAGCGTCTTTCTACCTAGCCCAGGTGGCGCTGATTACATAACAGTGCAAGTTGATGAAAAAATACTTTGTATAGGGGCTTACGATATATATCGTTTTAGAAGCAATGGCAGTCCTGATGGGCAACGAACTGAAAATAAAAAGTTTAACCCAGATATAAACACTTTGCTCTCAACTAGTTTTATCCATAATCAAATGAAAAATCTAAGTTTGTTGATACCGTAACAAACTAATGTTTTTGCGGAAGCTATTTTCAAAATTTTGACTGGTGAAACTGTTGGTGATTTTAGAGGGGTAATTAGAGGGGGGGCGGCAAGGATCACCACAAAAAAGCTCCGGTTTTTATCTGCCCTTTATTAGGGCGGGCCTACCCATTAGTCGGGGGCAGGTATTCAACTCTAACCAACTCGGCGCATGGTAAAACCTGCAGCTAGTTTCGGGAAAAAGTAGGTTGATTTTTGGGGCATGAACTTTTGTTCGTTGGCTACATTAATGACATCGGTCACTGCGGGTGGCGCGTGAAAAATAATAAGATCATAATTTTCTCTTTTTTCCCAAAGAGATTTTACATCCTTATCGTAAACGATTTTTTGTGACCGATTGGTATCATCAATTCCACAGAACTCTTTAGCAAATTTATGATCAGACCAGGTGACCGATAATTTAGCCACCGATCTACCCATCGACTCACCCTCATTTTGCCATTGGTTAGGTATTACTAAATATAAATTATTGGCGTAGTAGAGTGCAAATTGTGGAGTGGATTGGGATTTTTCTACAAACCGAAGCAACGCTTCAGGGGCTAACGGGAGTAGCTGATATTGTTTTTCTAGGGCGGTTAAGTCTAAGGAGGGACAATATCCCTTTTTAACTGCACGGTGTGTGGGAAATATAATGAGCCCGGGGTCAAAGGAATTAGCAATGGCAAAAAGCATTTGAGAGGCAGGTTTATTTGCGTCTCCGTAAGCTCCAGATTCTTTTGCGTACATTAAGGCACTTTCATACCGGTGATGCCCATCGACGATATAAATAGATTTTTCTTTGAAAAATTCGCCTATCTCAGGATATTTTTCTCCCTCTACCTTCCAAAGGAGATGTTCCGTGCCATCATCGGTATGCGCCTTAAGAAAGGGGGGCTCAAACATCCATTTTTCAAAAATATTTTCAAGAAATCCCTCGTCATCGTCAACCATTCCAAAAATATGGCTGAGATTACACTGGGTTTTTCTTAAAATTTGGAGGCGATCTGCTTTGTATTGGCCGTAGGTGTTTTCGTGAGGACGCACAATACCTGCAGAGAAGGGTTGTAGTTCAACGGCACACATCAAGGTATGGCGAGTGTGTTTTTTTCCGTAAGCTTCAAAACTTTGCTGATAAAGATAATAACAGGGGACGCTTGTCTCCTTTAAAATATGCTGCTCCTGCCATTTTTTTAAAAGATCATTGGCTTCGGAATAATCTTCATTTTCACCTTTAGGTAAAAGGACGTGGGAGAAATTATAAGGACTACGGTTTAAATATTTTTGTTCATCCCCTGCAGGAATATTATCGTATGGAGGAATGACTAAGGAGGTTAAATCTTTGAAGGTTTGATTATTGTAATACAGAGCTTTAAAAGGAGAAACGTTTGCCATAAGGAGTAGCCTCTTCGTGAAAGGGGTAAAGGTATTAAGATTGGAGAATATAAAAGAGAGGGACTGCCGTCAAAGAATTCTTGAAATGTAAGCGATCTAATCGGTAATGGAATAGACCTCTCCCGTTCCTTACTCTGGTCAAGGCTACTTAAAAAATCTTAACGCTTTTGGTTGCGGGAGAGGTCCGATTTTAGAGTTCATTGAGTCGCGCAAATAGTTGGGGGAGGTCTGTGGCTCTTTTGATCTCTTCAAACCAGGGAAGGCCATTTTTTTTAGAGGCTAGATTGAGCCACTGTTTAATTCGGCGAAGCGTATAGCCGGGAGCTTCGGTATAGGTTTGGGTTAGTTCACTGAATTGTTTTAAAAGGGGAAGCCAATCTGCAGGGCTCTGTCCCATGGGAGATAGTTTCGGGCTCTCTAATAACTCTAGATCGTTTTTCATGGCATGAACGAGATTGGGATCTGAAAGAGCCCCTCGACCGATCATATAGTGAATAGCTCCTGTGACACGTTTACATTCAAAATATTCTTTTTGCGATCCGATATCACCATTTACAATCAGCGGTAATTTTATCGTTCGTTGCACCTCCGCTAAAATGTCCCAGTGGACTGGAGGTGCATAACCCTGCTCCTTAGTTCGTGCATGCACCGTGATCCAAGAGGCTCCAGCTCGCTCTACCTGTGCTGCATTTTCAAAGATAGCATCGAGCCTATCAAAGCCCAATCTTAGTTTCGCAGACACTGGAAGTTCAGGAGGAACCGAATCTCGAACACGAGAAATAATTTCATAGATTCGTGCGGGATATTTTAAAAGTGTGGATCCACCATCATGGCGATTTACCGTGGGGGAAGGACATCCAAAATTAAGAACGACACCCAAAGCACCCAGCCTCACTACCTGTGCCGCACTTTCGCCAAGTTTTTTCGCATCGCCTCCCAAGAGCTGAACCTGTACGGGGACGCCCGAGGGTGTTTTTCCTCCCGACTTAAGTTCAGGAATCGACTTGAGAAAAATTTTATCTGGAATGAGTTCATGACTAATACGAATAAACTCCGAGACACAATGGCTGAATCCACCTCGTTGGGTGAGTAAAACTCGCATAGGCCAGTCGGTGACCCCTTCCATCGGAGCTAAAACGATGGCGGCCCTATTTTTTTGAATCCACATGAAGGGACCCTTATAAAAGAAAAGTGTTTCTGTACCAAGAACTATAAAAAATAGGTAAAATTTATGGAAGAAAACTAGGTGATGAAAGAGGTCTAAAGACCAATATCGGTGCGATAATGCATACCCTTCCACGAAATTTGTCTGAGCCTGCGATAGGCCTTTTCTCTAGCCTCTGAAATAGTGCAACCAAGAGCTCCGACTCCCAAAACCCGCCCTCCAGCGGTGACAAGGCCATGAGAAGAGGCTGCGACTCCACCCAAAAAAACCTGGGTGTCGGGGGAGATAGAATCTAGTCCAGTAATTTCTGAACCCAAGACCGGGTTTTCAGGATACCCAGCAGTGGCACCTACCACATAAATAGAGGTTTCCTCTCGCCATTTAAGAATGGGGGCCTTGGCTAGTTCCCCTTTTGCAGTTGCCATTAGAGTTGGCAAAAGATCGCTATCAAGTCTCATTAGCAGGCTTTGAGTTTCGGGATCTCCAAAGCGCGTATTAAACTCTAGAACAAAAGGGGTTTTGTGGTTGTCGATCATGATTCCTATATAAAGAATCCCTCTGAATTCAATTTTTTCCTGAATTAGGGTATTCAGAATAGGAGCTACAATGGTTCTAGTAATTTGTGCTTCAAGTTCTACAGTGAGATGAGGGGAGGGCGATACGGCCCCCATCCCACCTGTATTGGGACCTTCATCGAAATCAAAAACTCTTTTAAAATCTGTCGACGAGGATAGTGGCAAAAATGTATTGCCATCACAAAATCCTAAATAACTCAATTCCACACCCGCAATAAACTCTTCAACAAGGACCCTCTGAGGTAACGGGCCAAAACTCTGTTCTACCCAAACATTTTCTGCAAATGCTATCGCCTGTTGTCTGTTTTTTGCAATGGTGACCCCTTTACCTGCGGCGAGGCCATCGAGTTTTAAAACGGTCGGGTAGGTAAACGATATTAAATCTCGTTGAAAGGAATCTAAATTATCATAAACGGTAAAATGGGCAGTGGGCACTCCTGCCCTCACCATAAATTCTTTTGAAAATATTTTACTGGTTTCTAATTTAGCCGCTTCACGCGCAGGCCCCACCACCCAAAATCCTAGGTTCCTGAAGGTAGAGGCGTAGTCTTCGGCTAATAGTTGTTCTGGGCCGATGATAATGAGTGCAATGTTTTTTTCTTTAGCTACCGACGCAATCTCTTTGGGGGAGGTGAGTGTTCCAAATGATGGGAAGCCCTCCTTTATCGTCCCTGCATTTCCAGGATGAATAAAAACTTCATGCGAAAAGGCATTTAATTTCCAAGCAATGGCATGTTCTCTGCCCCCATTACCTAAGATGAGAATTTTCACGTCTATTCCCTTCGATGTTGATTACCTATAGTTGATTGAAAGTAATAGCACTAGACCCTCTGTGTGACAAACCGATCGTAAAGCATCTTGAAAATAAAAATATTTCGAGTTGCGAAGGTGGCACACCACATTAAAAATCGGTTGAGTGTTCCACAGCAGGAATATAATTGGGATGGGTGATGAGCAGTGTTTTTAATGTATCTATCGCCTCTGCCCCACGATGTAGTTTTTTAAATAGTTCGTACTGGTACCAAAGAGCCACCGCCGATTGAGGATCTACCGCCAATGCTTTTTGATAGTCGCTTTGGGCTTCAGAGATCTGATTTAGTTTTTCTCTAGCTTGTGCGCGTAGGACATAGGGGTAGGGACCGAAATAATCTAAATTTGGAGGAAGTTTTGAAATGATATTTTTTAAGTAGCCGGCATCAATGGCATGGGGCAAAAGCATTTTTAAGGTAAGAATACGTGGTAAAATATTTCCACTGCGATTGGCCAGGGCATCCATTTTACGCCAGTCCTCTGCTCGTGAAAGGGGATTTGCTAAATAGGTAATGTAGATCTTCCCCATGAGTTTATCTTCATCCGAAGCCTTTTCCATGACCTGTGAATAGGCCAATAAATATTCGTCGTAGTTAGTTTTACTTTGGAAAAATCCCAAGGGAATAGGACTGAGTTTTTCAAAATCGGGATCTCTAGTTAGCATTCTTAAAACACTGTCTTTAGCCAATTCAGGCTCTTTGTTTTTTAAATAAAAGATAGATTGATAGATGTAGCTCACCCAGCGATCTCTAGAATCATTCACGGCAGCCTTAAAAGATTGGCCGGCATCGGCAGTAAGGCCAAGTGCAAGTTTTGCCCACCCTTTGTGGACCTGAATTAACCAGAAATTAGGAAGCTCTAATTCTGCTAATTGGAGATAGTCTAAGGCCTGTTGGTATTTTTTTTGCTTTAGATACGCTCTGCCTAAATTAAAACGGGCTGTAGGATCCTTAGGATCAAGTTGCAGTGCCTCTAAAAAATGGCTTTCCCCCATGTCACCTTCATCGTCCTCTGAAATGAGTAAATAACCTAACCACAAATGGGCCTCGGCCTTTAATTGTGGATTTCCTTTAGTCAGCAAAGTTTGGTCTAATATTTTTTTGGCTCTGAGAGTAGATTCTCCCTCTGTAATGAGTAGTCCCGCATACAGTGATAAATAACTTGAATCGGCACCTGAATGGCCTTCATGATAATTAGCTAAAAGTTTGAGCGCCTGTTTATTTTTTCCTGTCTGGATCAATAGTTTTGATTTTCTGACTATTTCACTAGCAGCGGGTTTAGTTTTTTCTAATACAGAGAGGCTAGAGGCCACGTCTGTAGTCTCCCTCCTAGTATTGGAGGGCCTATAAAAAAATAGGACACACATTCCTGTGAGAGTTAAGGCTGTGAGAAGGGG
>JABMMY010000335.1 GCA_013205415.1 Deltaproteobacteria bacterium | reverse complement strand
TGGAAATCCTTATTTTGGATGATGAATCTACCGACGATAGCTATCGAATTTTGCAGAGCTCGGGATATGTTGCGTTGAGGGGTCGTCCTACTCCTAGCGGTTGGGTCGGAAAGAACTGGGCCTGCCATCAATTGACCGAGGCGGCCACGGGAGATCTCCTGCTTTTCTGCGATGCCGATGTCACTATCACGCCCCGGGCGGTCGCAGATACGGTGAACCGGATGGAGGAATATCACGCAAAAGCGCTTACGGCTTTGCCACGCCAGCTTATGCAAAGCTGGTCGGAGAAGGCAGTCATTCCCCTGGTCATGCACCAGTCGGTAGTCGGGACGTTGCCCCTGAATCTACTGCATCGGCTCAGGTCTCCTGCACTATTGGTTTGTAACGGACAGTGGCTATGCATTGATCGGGCGGCATACTTTTCGGTGGGCGGCCACCAGCAGGTCAAAGATTCCTTTGTCGAAGATATGGCTCTTGGACGCGAACTTAAGAGGGCGGGCTACCCCCTCCTCACCGTGGTGGCGGCTCGGTCACTAGAAGTGAGAATGTACAAAGACTGGCCGGCGCTAAAAGAGGGTTTTACCAAAAACCTCTATCCGTTGATGGGCGGAAACCTTCCCCTATTTTCTCTCTGCCTTCTCCTATTCGTTTATGCCAACGGAGTAAGTCTTCTCAGTCTGACCGGATTTTTACTTTTATTACTAAACCGCCTTATCGTAGCGAGAATCTTTAGAACCTCCGCCGGCAGTGTCCTCTTCCATCCTATCGGCCTAGTGACTGTCCTGTACCTGAGCATTTGCTCCCTCGCCAAAACAAAGTGGGGAGCGATAAGTTGGAAGGGTCGAGAGACGGTGCATCGGGTAACTAAGTAAAACGAAGCCCCTGTTGGCTAGAAAGGGGGATGTAGCGCTGAGGTATCCGCCGTACCAAAATCACTTAAAAATTTTAAAAAAAATAATTCGCTGATACATTTCGGATCTGGGTGTGAAATTATAACTCAATCCGGTTTTTCTCTATTTTTCAAAAACAGAAACTAAGGCAAGACATCCCGACCAACTCATTCCTTTAGATAAAAAATATCCAGAAACTAAATAAGCGAATAATCGCCGCAAATCATCCCATAAGAATTGTATGGTGACCGCTACCGATTAAGCTTGTTGGGAGACTGACACTAGTTTCTTATGCG
Organism: Deltaproteobacteria bacterium; assembly: GCA_013205415.1. GTDB lineage: Bacteria > Bdellovibrionota > FAC87 > UBA2466 > UBA2466 > UBA2466. The sequence continues at coordinate 6,008 of JABMMY010000335.1, read as the reverse complement.
GCCTTGAACCATTGAAGTGTAGCGGAAGAGAATTGTTTCATAAAAGCTTTGGGTTTTTGGGAAAAGACTTCACGACCGATTTCACGCGCTATTTTCTTCAAACTTTTTTTCCTCGATTTGATCAATTGAACTACCTCATCAAGTGATTTTTTATTCTTAATTTCCTTTTTCCCCTCATCAAGCTGGTCTTGAATCATCGTCAGATCTTGAAACTCACCCAAACAATCAGAAAGTTCAAGAAGTTTGCGATTCCATTTTTTGATCTCAGAGCTAAAACCTTCCTCGAAAAAATCTAGCTCAACATGCAAAAATTTAACAGCTTTTCTCCAAGCAATGATCGTATTCTCATCGTCTGAATCTTGACAGAAATCCCCCAATTCAGCGCACTCGCTATAGATAGATCGAATTGCTTCTTCAATCGATTCCCAGATATCTCCTTTTATTTTAATCTCGGGAATTCGCTCCATCGCTGCTGTTAACAAACCAATAGCTTCTTTTAGCTTCTTTTCTTTCTGAAAGACTTTATCCACATTCTCAGCGCACTTTGCGACAAGAAAATGAGTGATCTCCTTTATGTCTTCATCCTGAACTTTGTTTTTGTTATCATTGCAAAATCTCTGAAAAACCTCTTCGGTCACATAAGCTTCCCTAACTTCACGGAAGGTTCTGGACAGGTCTCTTAGGGTCTTTTCTTCCTCTCCAAACTTTTCATCAGGAATGGCTCCGCGAAGTAAGAAAAGCACTGCTCGAGCTTTTTTTAATGATTTTCTTGCCTGTTTAAATTGCTCTCGGTGAAGTCCTCTGCTCAGTGACAGAACACTGGTCGCATCTTTGATGCCTAGAACTAGAATTTTTTTTAAAGAGGTTTCAATCGGTTCCTTTTTTGTAATCTGATAGGGCATATTTACGATTCTCCGAGGGAAATCAGGCAAAATTCTAATTTTATTCCTCTTTGATAAAATTTCTAGGTGGGGGTAGTCATTTTTTAATTCTTTTTCTTAAAACCTTTAGCATCCAAACAGAAAACAAATGGTTTTCTGACTGAACTCTGTGTTGCCTTTCTTTGCCTTAGACATGACCCTTACATTCGAAAATAATTCGAGGAGGCCCTGAATGAATGAAAGCAACCTAGAACTGCAACAACACTTAAATTCTCTTCACTTTGATTTGGTTAAAAAGAGTGAGACCTACATCGGGTATCCCAACTGTCAGCTTCTAGACTTCGAAAATCTCTCACCATTTTTGAATCTCACCATTAACAATGTGGGGGATCCCTTTGTAGGCAATAACGGGATGAACACATTTACACAAGAAAAAGAGGTCATTGAATTCTTCGGTCATTTACTAAAGCTTGAACAAGATGATTTGTGGGGTTATGTGACCAATGGTGGTACCGAAGGGAACTTGTTTGGTCTTTACTTGGCGAGGGAGCAATTTCCCGATGGGGTCGTTTTTTTCTCGGAAGAGTCTCATTACAGCTTAAAAAAAATAGTAAAAATGCTGGGGCTTAAATGCTGCGTTATTCCAACTCAACCTAACGGGGAAATAGATTATTCAGAGCTAGATCGCGCTATAAAATCTCTAAAACATTACCCAGTCATTCTCAGTGCCAATATCGGGACAACAATGAAGGGGGCTATCGATGATATCAAGAAATTACAATGTGTATTACAGAAGAACCAAGTTAGCCGTTCTTATTTACACTGTGACGGGGCGTTGTTCGGGGTCATGTTGCCTTTAATGGAAGAGGCTCCTAGAGTAGATTTTGGTTGCGCAATAGACAGTATAGCAATATCCGGACACAAATTCTTGGGTTCGCCCATTCCATGTGGTGTAGTTCTGACAAGAAAAAGCAAGATTCATTTAGTTCAAAATGCCGTGGAGTACATTAAATCCTTTGATTCTACGGTATCAGGTTCGAGAGATGGGTTTTCAGTCCTAGTTCTTTGGCAGGTCATAAAAAAATTGGGGGTTCAGGGACTAACAGATAGGGTCTTAGATTGTATGGAAATGACTGAGTATACACTTAAAGTTCTTAGGCAGATTTCATGGCCTGCGTGGTGTAACCCTCACTCGAACATTGTCGTTATCAAAAAACCACCAGTCCCTCTCATCGAGAAATGGCACCTAGCGAGTGAAGACAATATTTCCCACGTTATTTTGATGCCGGGAATCGGCCGTGAAAAAGTAGACCATTTTATTCAAGATCTTAAAAAATCGAAAAGTAGGCAACCCCTGCAAAACTTAACATTCCGCTCAAAAGGAGAGGTTCATGAAAATCCAATCGCAAATTATCTATAGGTTAGCCGAATTTAATCATCTCAACAGCTTAATAGAGTGTGTTCAACAATCTTTTCCCTCCCCGGGGGGGGAAACGATAGCCCGCATACTTGATATTAGGTCGGAAGATTACTTCTCCTTCACTCGCATGGTGTGTGAAAAGGCAGTTGCAGAAAAGTTAAGCTGGGTTGCGATTTCAGAGATGGACAGAGTCGTGGGATTTTGCATCTCAGAACCTATGTCGACTGCCCCTCTTTACAGGGATTTTAATTTGGACCCAAAGTTTTCTCCCCTATTTGCTTTACTTGAGGAATTAGATAATCGTTACTTAATAACAACTTCCGCTGATCCTGTCGAAATTTTTCATCTGTATATGCTGGGTGTGTTGCCAGCTTATTCTGGCAATGGGATAGGAAGAGCACTTTTAAAGGGTAGCTTAAACTTTGCACGGGAAAAAGGGTTTACCTCAGCGGTTGCTGAGGCCACAGGAGAGGCTTCCCAAGGCCTTTGTAAAAGTCTAGGCTTCGAGACAAAAGCCTCTGTAGCTTACGACAGTTTTGTCTTCGGAGGTAAGAGACCTTTTAAAAATATCACAGAACCTAGGTGCTGCACCCTAGTTGAACGAATGCTATGTCAGCCCTGATTGGAAACATGAATGGGATATCTTATTTTTTCTAAACAACAGCTAAAAACTGTCTTTTTTAAGGGCTATACCAAGTCGATTTTAAGAGGTAAAATCTCTAGCTCATGAATTCAGTTAAAAGAATTGGTATTATCGATCTTGGAACCAACTCGATTCGTTTCGACGTGCAAAAAATTGGACCTGGAAGTCAGATTCGTTGCTTGCATCGAGAGAAACAGATGGTAAGACTGGGAGAGGGAGTTTTTTTAAGAGGAACCTTAGATCCAAAAGCCGTGACTCGAGCGGTGAATGCTTTTGCCCGATTCAAAGCCATTGCACATGACCTTCATGTAGAGAGGATTGTTGCTTTCGGAACCAGCACTTTACGTGAAGTTAGAGACAGTAAGAGCTTTCTAAGCCTCATTCGAAAAAAAACTGGGATCGATTTGCGCATTATTTCGGGTGAAGAAGAGGCGAAGTTGATAGCTTCAGCAATTCTTTCTTTGGAATCAACTGCCAAAGGGAAATACGCTCTGGTTGATATTGGCGGTGGGAGCACCGAAATTAGTATTTGCAGTGATAATATGATCGAGCACTGCGTGAGTTTTCCCTTGGGAGCGGCTCGTCTACAGCAAGTCTTTTTGAAAACCATTCCACCGGTCAAAAAAAATAGCAGCAATCACAATCCTATCGAAGAGTTGAGAGCTTATATTCAGCATACCATTTTGGCTGAACTCATCGCTGAGGACTGGCCGAAAACTAAACGCATTATAGGATCTAGTGGGTCTATCCGAGCTATCTCAAAAATCATGAAAGAAACTGTGGGGACTAAAGTCATTCACCGAGATGAGCTTCATAAACTTGTTGAAACGATTGCGTATATGTCCAAAGAAGAGCTTGTGGCTGTGCCCGGAATGGAACCAAAGCGGATTGACATCATTCTCGCCGGCGCAATTTTACTTGAAGAATGCATGAATGTTCTGGAAGCCAAAGAGGTTCACCCGACCTCCTTTTCATTGCGCGATGGGATTTTGCTTGAGGAAATCAAGCTCTTAAAAGACATTAAGATTAAATCGGAATTAGATCTCTTTCCTCTTTTTGTTAGGGCAAGTCGATTGGGCTGTTCAGAGAGTAATTTAAAAAAATCGGTTTTAAATGCCGAAATCTTATTTGAAAGAACAAAATCGCTGCATCATTTAGATCTCGCTTGGAAAGAGTATTTTATCATAGCTACAATTTTTAGAGACTCAGGCTGGGCTGTATCTCCAGTCGAACATGAAAAGCACACCTACTATATTTTAAAAAACACCGAGCTACCTCTATCTCAGGAATGGGAAATCGAGTTGGTGGCCCAACTCTGTCTGTGTTTAGAGGGACATAGAGCCAACTTCTCTAAAGCATGTTTCAACCGACTTAAAAAGAAGGAGCTACAACGGGCTTTTAATGTTCTGCTGAGTCTCATGCAAGTGGGCGAAGCTTTGGGGCCAGCTCATCAGGAAAAAATAGTGATCCATGAAGCTTCAGTTCGAAAAAACTCTATTTGCTTAAAAGTGGCATCCGGTGACTTTGTAGAGCTTGCGAAACTGCGATTGGATCAAAGAAAAGACCTATTTCATGAAGTGTTTGATAAAGAGCTGCTCATTGAACCTAGAGGAAAAAATTACAAAAAATGCTAGAAAACAATTCCATGAACATGCCCTCAGACAGCTTTCGGTTCATCGACCGCGAATTAAGTTGGTTGGCTTTCAATGACAGAGTTCTTGAAGAGGTTAGAAATACTAAAAACCCGCTTTTGGAACGACTTAAGTTTCATTCGATTTTCACCTCCAATTTAGACGAATATTATATGAAGAGGGTTGGATTAATGAAACGAAAGAGCGAAGAGGCTCCATCCCTAAGCCAAGAAAACAAGGAAAGTATAGAAAAGAGTTTACGCTCTATTCGCGAAATAGTTGAGGCACTTTTAAAAAAACAGGCGCATTTTGTTCAAACTCAGCTTCTGCCCGAGCTTTCCACGGGGGGAGTGGAAACTGTGAACTTTAAAAACCTGAGCGAACCACAAAAAGCTTGGGCGATGGACTTTTTTAAGCAGAATTTTTTTCCTGTATTAACTCCTCTTCTGGTGGATAGTGGGCATCCCTTTCCCTTTATTTCAAATCTTTCAGTCTCGATTGGTATTTTATTGCAATCCCCAGATGAACCGGCAGAACCTGTTTTTGCAAGGGTGAAAGTGCCTAATTTGTTTCCAGCTTGGATTAGGCTCCCTTGCTCTGATGAAAGCCACCAGATACAGTTTATTAGTTCACGTGACATCATAATCAATCATCTCGAATGGTTATTTCCTGGAATGAGAGTGATCAGCCTTGCATTTTTCAGAGTCACTCGAAGCGTGGTTGTGGAGCGAGATGACTCTGAGGATGATGAAAATGATGATTTGCTTGAGATTGTCGCTGAGGAACTCAAAGAAAGAAGATTTGCTGAAGTTTTAAGATTGGAACATTCTCCTGGAGCAGATTTGAGAATCCTTTCAATTTTACAAAAGGAACTCCACCTAAAAGATAATGAGATATACGAACTCCCCATGGGTATCGAGTTTTATCAGTTGGAGCCTCTGGCAGAAATTCGAAAAAGAGAATGGTTGTTTAATTCTTGGATTCCTATTTCTCCGCATGCGTTTAAGGATACACAGGAAAGTATTTTCGATTCTATTAAGAAGAGAGATCTTTTGATTCATCATCCTTTTGAAAGTTTTTCTGGTAGTGTTGAACGCTTTATTCGAGACGCCAGCGAAGATCCGAGTGTTGTGGCTATTAAAATGACAATTTATAGAACTGGCGAGGATAGCCCATTTATTCCTTACCTAATAAGAGCAGCTGCTGCGGGCAAACAGGTTGCCTGTTTAGTTGAACTCCAAGCTAGATTCGATGAGGAGAGAAATATTTTGGCGGCTCAAGCCTTGGAGAAGGCCGGCGTTCAAGTGGTTTACGGAATCAAAGGACTCAAAACGCATTCCAAAATTGCTTTAGTGGTTAGGCAGGAAGGAATTTCTATGCGTTCCTACGTTCATATTGGAACTGGGAATTATAACGTTCAAACCGCTCAGTAC
>JABMMY010000334.1 GCA_013205415.1 Deltaproteobacteria bacterium | reverse complement strand
CAACTAGAGGCCAGTAGGGAAGGGGCAATGGGCCTGGCAGAGCGATTGGCCAAAGTTAATGAAAGCGCAAGTCCCATGTGTACCAAAAACATGAGAACTAATCCCACTTCAGCACCGTAAATCAAAGGATTGGTGACAAGCTTATGTCCATAGGTGTTGTACATCTCCGGTCCAAAAAACATTAATAAGTTTCCCGACATGTGGATGAGCACAAAGCCCGATAGTCCAAGCCCTGTGATTCCTACTAGAAACTTTTTTCCTACCGATGATTTTAAGAAGGATTTAATAGAGGTCATAGCTGCCTTTTTTCGTTAAAAATTTGAGTGCTCTAAAATACGATGAATCCTCTTCATTAGTCATCTTTTTTTCTAATCATAATGTAAGTTCTAATCCTGCAGAAAGAAAGAGATAGCCGACTAATAGTCTTACTTTTAAAGGTGACGTTAAATTATAGTCTATTCCCATTCCTCCGTCGCCACTAAGAAACGCGGTTCCTTTGACTCTGCGGGTACCCCCGTCATTTGTAGTTCGAGAATCATATTCTATGGGACGCAGCACCACTCCTGCAAAGGCCTCAAGGTGAAAATTTCTAGATAAAGAATAGATCAATCTAAACCTAATCGGCGCTACTAGATAAAGATGGGTATATTTTTGAGGTGGGTTTTCAAAGGTTAAACGAGCGAAGGTAAATCCTGGTCCAGTCTCTAAATGAAGGAAGGTATTTTTATCAAGTGCCAGAAGGGGAATAGAAAAAAGAAAAAAATCTCCAAAAGAGCCAAATCTGGTTTCATAAAAACTTTCGTAAATTAAAGGAGTTCCTGTAAGCAGCGAAAAACTGACCGAATTAAATGAATTAAATCTTACTGGTAGATCGATTGGAAGGTCATCAAGTCCCTCAGGACGCAGTAGGTTAGTTTTAGTTTGTGTTTTGGGTTGCATTTTGGGCTGAACCGCTTTTGCCTTTGGAATTAGCATTTTAGGAGAGCTCTCTCCTAAAGCTAACTGTGCAAACAGTCCTAAAACGGCCAATCCCACTCCAAATAGACATCCTATTTTTTTAGTCATATAAAATACTTTCAAAGCCAAAATGAGGCGTTATAATCCCATACTATGGCAAATATTAAAACAACGAAGGAAATGGTTTCAAATCTATACTCTCAGATGCAGTCTCGCATTAATGAAGTGAAAACTAGGGTCAATCGTCCTTTTACTTTAGCTGAAAAAATTCTTTTTGGTCACCTAGACAATCCAAAAACTCAAGAGTTAAATTCCGGTGAAAGTATTTTAGCCTTACGACCAGATCGAGTGGCGATGCAAGATGCCACTGCCCAAATGGCTATCTTACAATATTTAAGTTCAGGTAGAAAAACTACCGCCGTTCCTACCACCGTTCATTGCGACCATTTAATTAGAGCTGAAGTGGGTGCTAGCGCCGATATGAATAAGGCACTAGATGAAAATAGAGAGGTTTATGATTTTCTGCAAACGGCTTCTCAAAAGGCTGGAATCGGATTTTGGAAACCTGGTTCAGGAATTATTCATCAAGTTGTTTTAGAAAATTATGCCTTTCCTGGAGGCCTGATCATCGGTACCGATTCACACACTCCTAATGGAGGGGGAATGGGAATGCTAGCGATTGGTGTGGGCGGAGCCGATGCTGTCGACGTGATGGCCGGGCTGCCATGGGAAGTTAAATACCCAAAACTCATTGGTGTTTATTTAAAAGGGGAGATGAAAGGTTGGACCTCTCCTAAGGATGTGATCTGTAAACTCTGTGGAATTCTCTCGGTTAAAGGAGGAACTAATCGAATTATAGAATATTTCGGTCCTGGAGCTAGGACGATTAGTTGCACAGGGAAGGCCACGATCACTAATATGGGAGCTGAACTAGGCGCCACAACCTCCGTTTTTCCCTATGATCTCGAGATCGAAAAGTATTTACAGGCCACTCGCCGAGAAGATTTAGCGAGTTTAGCAAAACAACACGTTTCACTTCTTACTGCGGATGAGGATGTTGAAAAAAATCCTTCAAAATACTTTGATCAGGTCATTGAAATTGATCTTTCGGAATTAGAACCTCAGGTTGTAGGACCTCATTCTCCAGATGTTGCCAGATCTATTTCTCAATTAGGTAAAGAGGTCGTTTCCAAAGGTTGGCCAGAAAAGCTTTCTGCCGCCTTGGTAGGCAGCTGTACTAACTCCTCTTACGAAGATATTTCTCGCGCTATGGATTTGGCTAAACAGGCCGCCGCACAGGGACTTACTCTTCCTATTCCTTTTTTAGTCACTCCAGGATCGGATCAAGTTTACCAAACCATTAAACGCGATGGGCAGTTAGCCGCTTTAGAATCTATCGGCGCTACGGTACTTTCTAATGCCTGTGGTCCTTGTATTGGTCAGTGGAAGCGAAATGATATTAAAAAGGGTGAAACCAACGCTATTTTAAGTTCCTTCAACCGGAATTTTCCGGCCCGCAATGATGGCAATGCAGAGACCCTTTCTTTTATTGGAAGTCCTGAGATTGTTTTAGGTGTGGCACTTTCTGGAAAACTTACCTTCAATCCTTTAACCGATGAACTCACGGGAAAAAATGGCAACAGGTTTAAATTAATGGCTCCGAAAAAAGCTCCTGCGATTCCACCGAATGGTTTTAAGTTTTCCGATGAGGGCTATGTAGAACCTATATCGGACGGTAGCAAAATAGAGGTGGTCGTGAGCCCTACCAGTCAGCGGTTACAATTACTAAAGCCTTTTAGCAAATGGGATGGGAAGGACTTAGAGAAACTCCCTCTTCTTTTAAAGGCTAAGGGCAAGTGCACGACCGATCATATCTCTCCAGCAGGTCCGTGGCTAAAGTTTAGAGGTCATCTAGATAATATTAGTGACAATATGTTTACCGGTGCGATTAATGCTTTTACCACCAAAACCGGTACTACCAAAAATCTTATCACAGGAGAGATTCAGTCGATTCCTGCTGTGGCCAGAGATTATAAAGCTAAGGGTTTGCGATGGATTGTAATTGGGGATGAGAATTATGGAGAAGGTAGTAGCCGAGAACATGCCGCTATGTCTCCACGGTTTTTAAGTGGCGCCGCTGTTATTGTAAAAAGTTTTGCCAGAATTCATGAAACTAATTTAAAAAAGCAGGGGGTTCTGCCTTTTACTTTTAATACTCCGGCAGATTACGACAGGGTTAAGGAGACAGATCATATTAGTATTTTAGATCTTCAGCATTTAGCACCTCTTAAAAAGATGACGGCCATTTTGCATCATAGCGATGGAACGGAGGATAAAATTTTACTAAATCATGCCATGACTCCAGACCAAATAAACTGGTTTAAAGAGGGCTCTGCGCTTAACGTGCTTGCTGGGGTGCAGTGAGCGAAGCTTACACAAAGGTAATTAAGGCAGATTCTAATTGGATGTCCTTTGACTTTAGATCGGTCTTTTATTATCGAGATCTTCTTTTCTTAATGATTCGTCGAGAGTTTGTTTCTAAATACAAGCAGACAATTTTAGGCCCTCTCTGGTTTGTAATACAGCCGGTGTTAATGGCGATAGTATTTGTGTTTCTCTTTTCGGAGACGATGCATGTTCCTACCGATGGAATTCCTCCGGTGCTATTCTATTTTTCAGGTATTATCATTTGGAATTTTTTATCGAGTTCTTTAGGGGCTATTTCGCTCTCGATGCTTCACCATTCCGAGTTATGTAAAAAAGTTTATTTCCCAAGAATTTTTTTGCCTATCTCTCAACTATTCGCGAGCTTTTTTGCTCTGTTAATCCAAATAGGTGTTTTTACCGTTTTATATTTCCTGTTTTGGGTAACTCAGAATCATAGCGGTTTTTTCCCCACGGCCCAGCTTTTTTTACTTCCTTTATGGTTTTTCCAATTAGCCTTTTTAAGTTTAGGAGTGGGAACTTGGATTGCAGGGTTAACCTCTAGATATCGCGATTTTCATCATTTAACTCAATTAGGGCTAACCTTATGGATGTATGCCTCCCCTATCAGTTATTCCTTGCGATTAGTTTCACCGAAATGGAAATGGCTAGTTTTGAGTAATCCTTTATCGCCGATAATTTTATCTATCCGTGCCGCAGTTTTTGGAACTGAGGCACTAAGTTTGGAGGTACAATTAGTCTCAATGGGTATCTCTATTTTTTTATGTGTTACAGGAATTTTATTTTTTAATCGAATTCAACGAAACTTTATCGATACGATATGAAACCACTTATTGAGGTCGAAAATTTATCAAAGTGTTATCGAACAGGAGAAAGAGGCTTCCGTTCGCTAAGAGATTCTTTTCAATACTGGTGGGGACAAAGTTTAAAAAAAGAGACTAAGATTGAAGAGGCCGACCTTAAGCGATTTTTTTGGGCCTTAAAAGATATCTCCTTTCGATTGCAGGCTGGAGAGGCGATTGGCT
>JABMMY010000333.1 GCA_013205415.1 Deltaproteobacteria bacterium | reverse complement strand
TATCCGGTTTTTCTCTGCTCGTTGGAATCTGTTTCTGAATCGATCTGTTCCAAAAGTGAAATGGCTAGTTTTAGTGTTTCAATAAGTCGTCGCTTTTTACTTCCAATAGCATTTATTACAGCATGACCTGATCTTAAACGTTCCTCTAAACTTTCTAATTCTAATTCCTGGGCATCGGTTTTTTTCTGATGTTCAAGCATCTGATTGTCCTTGGAATCAAGCAGTATTTCGGTATCCTTTTTTAAAAGTTCATAACGATTCTCAATCTCCTTTTCCTTTAGTTTTATTTTCTTGAGATCATCGGTAATTTTTTCTTTCCAAATCACCTTTTGGCGATTTAATTCTTGGAGTTTTTCTTGGAAAAGACCACTCTTTTTTTTGTCCTCTTCCAGATCATTCTTTAGGAGATCTAATTCATTCGCCTGTTGTTCTCGCAAAGAAACTAACTCATTTTTTATGAGCCGTTCATTTGAAAGTGCAGTTTCTAATTCACGTCCTAATTCTATATTTTTAACACTCAGCTCACTGTGATTACGTTTTAGTTTTAACAGAAGGCTTTGGTACTGTTTTTGTTGTTCTTTTAAATCGGAAACCTCTTTCTCTTTAAGTGAAATATAATTTTTTAAGGTGTCTAGATTGGAATCGTCGGAGGGAGATTGTTGCCCTGGCTGCGAGCTGGGTTGGAGGGGGGATGTGTTTATCACCGCTGGAATCTTTAAAGAATCTGGTAATTGCCATTCACTAGAGGCTATCGAGGATTCTTTTTTCTCTGGCTCGTCGTCAATTAAGGATGATTCAGGTATCTCAGCACTATTAAAAACTAGAGCCTCTGTATGGGTAGAATTTTGAAATAAGGTGCCATCCATCACGTTCGGTTCAAGATTGCTTTGGGGGGTGGTATTTTGATCAGATTCATTGTCGTTTCCGGAAAAGGATAAAAAGGGCTCTTTCGTTTTAACTTCAGTCGGTGAATCTTTTAAGCGAAGGCTCTTATCTTCAGAAAGATCAATCTCTTTTGGCTCAACTTTTGGGGGCCCTTTTTCATCGGCCCTGCTTAACTCACCCTTAGTGTTGATTCTAAAAAAACTTTGTTTATTGGGTGGTTTTTTTTGGTCATCGGACATAAGAGACTCCTATCTAATTCATCGGTATAAAAGAGGATAAATATTAACAGTTATAATCACCGGTTATAATCACCCAGAGAGGGTATCGCTGCGCGATTCTATTGGATTAAATGCTTCGCGTTAATTTATGAAGCCGGAATGTTCCTGACCGCATCTTTTCTGCAGATTAAATTGGAGGAATAAAATGGTGTCCCCAACGAGATTCGAACTCGTGTCCTTACCGTGAAAGGGTAATGTCCTAGGCCTCTAGACGATGGGGACCCAAGAGTTGGGTATTCAACACTCAAGAGGTCTATTTTGCAAGTGCTAACAATATTAACGTGCAGTCACCTTAACGCGAGCCCATTTCCAGATCTGATAGTCGCTGGAGAATCTTGCTAGGATGTCATTTGCAAATGTTTCGGGATCAATATTCATCTCCTGTAGACCCGAGGTAGCTATGGGGGTTCCTTCGGTTCTTACATTGACTCCTAGATGAATCAATATTGAGACAGGGCTCTTAGTGGCTATGGAGACTGAAAACTTTCTTTCTTGGTAGTAAATATCGTTCCCTCGACGGTGAAGTTGGGTCACTCCATGTTCCCAAAGCCATTCATAGACCGAGGCGACTAAGAGATGTTGGAGCAAAATTCCCTGCTCCAAAGAATCGATAAACCATTCGCCAAGAAAATGAACCATTTCGGGGCTATAAATAGGGGCCTTTTTTTTGACGTCCTCTAAATCTACCATGTGGTCTAAAGTGACTTCGCAGGGTCCTTTAAAGGCAATTAGAGCATTTCCCATGATGCCGGTGTTTTCGTAAATCCAATGCGGTTTTAGTTCTAGGCCGCGATAGGGGAGGGGCTTAGTTAAGAATTGTGTTGATAAAGAGTCCATCTAGCGATTTCTCCTGGTTAACTAAAGCTCGTTTTAATCTCATGCAGGACTCACAGGATCCGCACATGACATCTCCCTCTTCATAGCAACTCCAGAGCAAGGAAAAAGGAAAGTTTAGAGTGATTCCTAGAGCTACAATCTCTGTTTTATTCATCTCCATAGTTGGAGATTCCACTCTCACATGATTTGAGGTGGAAAGGGCAAGGGCTTTATTAATGGCTTCGATATAGGCGATGGAGTTATCCGGAAATGTTACGGCCTCCTCAGCGTTAAAACCTACCAGAATCGTAGTTACCTTTTGATTTTCGGCAATGCTAGCGGCCACCTCTAAAAAGACTCCATTACGATTTGGCACCCATACCTGGGCCGCACTTTTTAAAACGGCTCCAGAGTCGCTTAGTGTTTTTAGAGAGGGGTGGGCTAGGGGGTCCTTTTTGGAAAGCAATCCTTTCGACTCAAACTGAGAGAACCATGGAAGGGGCATCACCTCATGAGAAACTCCAAAATAATCTGAAATAGCCTTCGCATGTTGAATCTCTTGAATGGCAGCTCGTTGGCCATAATCGAAGGTAATGGCAGATTTAATATGAATTCCTTTGGCTAGCGCAAAGGCCATAGAAACGGCAGAGTCTAATCCGCTAGAGAGTAGGGCAATGGCAGTGGTTTCAAAGGGCTTCATGTCAGACGAATTACCACAAAGCGAGATAAAAACCTAGATACCTGGTCTCTAATAATGTGCAAAAAAAGGTGCGAAGTGAATATGGAATTAGAAAAAAATTGATGGTTCCTATTTATTGGAGATTCTGGAGTGCAGGTAACTTAGGCTAATGGTTCAAGGTGGAAAGGGCACCCTGTTAACGAT
>JABMMY010000332.1 GCA_013205415.1 Deltaproteobacteria bacterium | reverse complement strand
GAAATATAGAAATGGCTTCTCACCTCTCGATTTATCATTTCAAGAGATTCGGCACTGGCGATGTAGCGAGGAATTTCTGATTTTAAAATAGGAGAGCTGTCATCTCGTGGCATCTCATAATATTGATCTTTGATGAATCGATAAAGAGTGCGGCGAATGAGAAGTCTAGTGTAATAAAGAGAGGCTTCACTAGTAAGCTCGTTTCTGGCAGCGCTTGCAAGGGGCTCTGTGTGAGCATAAATTTGAAATGGGGTTCGTTTGTCGTAGAGATACATTTCAAAGTTGTTATTAGTTAGCACTGAAATGATTACGATATCGGTATTAAGTTTTGCCACTATGGTTCGAAAAGATTCCAGTGTGAGGCTTGGCATGGTGGAATCACTAGTACTTACATTAATGGATGAACCATAAGCCTGAATGGTGTCTTTAATAAGTGAAGTGATGGGATTGATTACTTTAAGCGAAGTGTAATTGATCGGCCGTAATACATAAATTTTAGAGGACTTACCTTCAGATGTGGTTAGTTTGTTAATTAAGCTTTGGGTTGCGGACGTTTTAAACTGCTCTATCTGCATGGCTTCAGCCGAGGTGACATTAATAGAGTTTTCGGTCGCCCCATTTGAGGAGGTGTCTTGTGTGGGTTCGGTTAAGGAGCTCTCCTGTGGGATTTCATTAGAGGAGCTGTCCTGTGGGATTTCAGTTGAATTCTCGGCCTTGATTCCAGAGCAAATGCTTAGTCCTAAAATAGAGAAAAGGAGAAGGGCTCCTGCTCGTTTAGATTTTGTTATTTGTATTTTCACAGCTACTTTCTTAATAACCCAAAGGCTCACAGTACATTTCGGAGATAAGCTAAAGAAACTTAAATACCTATCGAGATTGGCAATCCTGAAAATTAATATTAAACTTAAAAACGATATGAAAACTATTGACGCGCTAAATAAACTCCTTGGAATTGAATTGTTTCTCTTTCCTTTTCAAGACTGTGAAACGATGAGTCTGCAGGCCATGGGAAATAGGGTTGTTTTGCCAGGGAATCGGAAAAGAGTAGGCAAAAGTGTAGAACGAATGCGTTCCTATTGGGCTGGAAGATGTGCTTTAGCGGTTGCTTTTGAGAGATTAGGTATTGAGGCCTATATTGAGCCCGCACCTGACTATGGTTATTTAGAGGTGTTTACTAAGGATGGCGAAAAAATTTCAGATCTTTATGTGAATTTATCGCACACCGAATCCATTGTAGCAGCAGTGTTAGCCCCCTGTCCTGTAGGCGTCGACATTGAATTAGCGGATCGCGATGCCACTCGTGTGATTTCGCGTGTGGCAAGTGAACTTGAGGTGAGTCTCGCAAAAAAAGGGGTTTTTGCAACCAATGGAAAACTATTAAATCCCAATATTGCTCTCTGGAGTGCCAAGGAGGCCGCCGCGAAAGCGGTCGGATTGGGAATGAAGTTTGGATTAAACTCCTTTGAAATTCATTTTACTAAAGAGGATATCTATCGAGTGAAAAACGATAGAAAGGGCCCTTTGTTTTTAAAGAACCCCTCGGTAGTAATTGAGTCTTTTGACCCTTATATTGTATCGGTCTGTTCTGAGTCTGAAATGATGCCTTCAGGACGGATTTGTCGGCGGTTGATTAGCTCCTTCGACCTGGATTAGGTTTTCTGGATTGGGTACCGATTTATCTTTTTTTGATTCCGCCATTTTTTCCTCTAGAATTTTCGATAACTCCACCAATGAAAAAATAGCAACGCTCAATGAACAAATTAGAACGCCCACTATTAAAAGTACTCCATATAAGTTCACGCTGGGTGAGGCGTCTGTAATTTGAAAAATTAATAACAGAGAAAGAAAGGTTAAAAAAATACCCCAAAAGGCAGACCCAAGTTTCACAAAGTGATTTTTAGTGAATTTTAATAAAAGGAGGCTCAAGGGAATTCCAAATGCCTTAACCGACATCATCCAAAGTTGAAGTTTTCCTGAACTTAATGAGGTTTCTAAGTTAAATAGAGTTGAGGGGGTGCCACAAAGGGCTAGTCCCGCTAGAAAAAGTAGAAATAGTGATGTAAAAATTAACATTTTCAATCCTTTAAAGGCACTTAAGAAGCTCTACAATTTGAGCTTTTTCTGTAATAATCAATGGAAGAGTTAGATTGAAGTGCCCTTTCTCCCATGTTATCGGTTAGATCATAGACTTTTTATAGTAACCGCATTCATTTGAAGCGGAATTTTTAGAACGAGGATTCATGAGTAAGCAGATTTTGGTGAACTTTAGCCACTACGAGACGCGGGTGGCCACCCTTGAAAATGGGGAAATACGCAGTCTTCATATTGAACGCGAAGAGGATAAAAACGTTGTAGGAAATGTTTATTTAGGTGTCGTAAAGAGAGTCTTGCCTGGAATGCAGGCCGCCTTCTTGGAGCTTGGTTTAGAACGAACGGCATTTTTGTATGTAGATGACATCATTGACCAACCTCTGGGTGGTGATGTGGATATTTTAGAAGATGATACCGATGCGACGACCGGAGAGGTATCGACGACGCCATCCGAGCTAAGCACCGAAGATGATGGAGAGCCTCTTAAAGAGAGTTACGACGAAGAGGTACAGGCAGAAGAAAGTTCCCGTCAAAAATGGGAACGGGATGTTACCGAAGTTTCACCTAAGGGGCCCATTACTGTAGAGGCACGAAGCCAAGAAAAACTTCCAGTTACAGGTGAAGAGGATCAGGAGACTGAAGCCTTTCTAGAAAAGTCTCCGGAGGAACGAGCTGAAGAATTAAATGAAAAAACTGATGAAGAGGATGATGAGGAGGATGATGAAGGTGATGAAGGTGATGATGATGACACACTTTTTGATTCTGAGGACACCGAAGATTCGTCAGATGATGATGTAGATGACGAAGAAGATGTAGATGTAGATGACCAGGAATTAAATGGAGATTCTGAACCAGAAATAAAGCCCTCGGTCAAATCGGTTGAAGTGGCCTCTGAAAAAATAAAAACGGAGCCGGTTTCAGAGGTTCCAGTTGCCGTTATTTTAAAGACACCTGAAGGGGAGGCTAGTAAAGAGACTGCTATTGCGTCGACTACTGTTCCCACAACGGAAACTCAAAATCAAATTACTAATGAGATTCCTTCTCAGAATAAACCGATACAGGTTGAAGGGCGTGTAGAACGACCGCGCGATGATAGAGGTGGAAATAGATCTTCTCATAGCAGAGGTTCGAGTGGTGGAGAACCAAGACGGCATTCCTCTCAGCAAGATCGCAATCGAGGTCGTGGATCTTATGAAAATCGTGACCGACAGGGGCAAAATCAAAACCAAGGACAAAACGATAGAAACCAAAATCGAGAAGACCGTCCTCGAGATGTAAATCGCAATCGAGATAATTATTATCAAGAGGAAAATCGTGGTAGGGAAGATCGGTCCAGACAAGAGAGTGGCCGTTATCAATCCGATTCTAACCAGAGCTATTCTAATCAAAACAGAGATTTAGATCGTGACAGAGATCGTAATTACGATCGAAATCGTAATGCGAGTCATGAAGGCGATCGAAATAGTAATTATAATAGAGATCGTAACTACGATAGAGGACAAGAGGGTTCTAGAGAAACTCGTGATCGAGATTCAGGAAGTTCCGATAGAGATCGTAACTACGATAGAGGACAAGAG
>JABMMY010000331.1 GCA_013205415.1 Deltaproteobacteria bacterium | reverse complement strand
TGAAGTTTCTGGTATTGCAGAAATAGGCTCTTTTCCTATCACGCTCTTAGTCGAATTCATGCTTCTTGACCGAGTCAAAACAAAGCTTGTGAAAAGAAATAAGATGGCACAAACCGAAGTTGTCTTCGTTAAAAAGTTTCCAGCACCCTTGCTTCCAAAAATACTTTGACTGGAACTTCCCCCAAAGGCGACCCCTCCATCGGCCTTTCCCGGCTGTAATAAAATGACACAAACCAAAAAGATACAAATCACAATGTGTAAAATAACTAATAACGTCACGTTTTCTCCTTAACTGTTCAAACCCTGTCTTACTATCTCTGAAAAAGAAAGCGGGTCTAGACTCGCTCCCCCCACCAACAAACCATCCACATCCGCCATCACCATCAAGGCTGTAGAGTTGTCAGCTTTAACACTGCCACCATACAGAATTCTTGCCCTGTTCGCAAAGGTTGGCGAAATATTATTAGAAAGCCATTTTCGGATAAAGGCATGCACCTCTTGAGCCTGCTCTGGACTTGCATTTTCTCCTGTACCGATCGCCCAAACGGGTTCATAGGCAATGACCAAAGACCTTAACTGAGATTCGGAAAAACTTTTTAATCCTTGAAGCTGACGTTCGATCACTGAAAAGGTATTTTTAGCCTTTCGCTCCTCTAATTTCTCCCCCACGCAAAAAATAGGATTGAGATCCTCCTCTAAGGCGGCCTTTAATTTAACATTCACCAAAGAATCATCCTCTTTAAAAATATGACGTCTTTCCGAATGACCTAAGATCACCCATCCCACCCGAAGATCCTTCAACATCACTGGAGAAATCTCACCGGTAAAGGCTCCAGATTTTGAAGCTCCACAATTTTGGGCGGCCACCTTTAGTAAAGTATTCTGAGTCACCGAAATAAGTTCAGCTAAATAGACCGCCGCCGGAGCCAAAACTATTTCACAAGAATGGGTCATCCCCTTTACCAATTCTTTGAAGACTCCTACAAAAGACAAGATATCTTTAGAGGTTTTATTCATTTTCCAATTAGCAATAAAAAGAGGAGTTCGTTTTTCCATGGTTTAACTTTTCACCTTAGTGCTTAACCACAATTTCCAAAACCTTTAAACCTGGTAATGTTTTACCTTCTAAAAATTCCAACGTGGCTCCACCACCGGTACTAATAAAATCAAAAGAGGCCTCAAGTCCCGCCTGTGCAATAGCGGCGGCAGAATCGCCCCCTCCGATAATTTTAATCGCTTTAGATTGGGCGATTAAATTTGCCACCTCAAAAGTACCCTTGGCAAACGCAGGCTGTTCGAAAACACCCATAGGACCATTCCAAAAAATAGTCTCCGCAGTTTCTATGACCTCAGCGATTCGAGAAATTGTTTTAGGACCGATGTCTAAACCCAATTTGTCATCGGGAATATCCACTCCCTGTGTGATAGACACCTTTTCAATGTCATTGATACTGTGACTCACCACATGATCTTCGGGCAGTAATACCTTTACATTTCTTGCCTCTGCCCCTTTTAAAATTTTATTCGCTAACTGAACCTGCTTATGTTCACACAAACTTTTTCCCACACTAAATCCTTTAGCGTTTAAAAATGCATAGGCCATGGCACCCCCAATAATCACCGTATCTACCTTAGGCAAAAAGTGCTCTAGCACTCCCATTTTGTCGGAGACCTTTGATCCTCCCATGATAAGGACAAAGGGTCGTTTAGGACTGTCTTTAAGAGGTTCTAAAAACTTCAATTCTTTTTCTACGAGAAGTCCAATAGCCCTTTGCTTTATTATTTTAGCAAGGCCCTCTGTCGACGCGTGGGCACGGTGGAGTGCCCCGAAGGCATCATTAACATAAATATCACAAAGCTCTGCTAGACGATTGGCAAAATCTAGTGAGTTTTCCTCTTCACCTGCATGAAAACGCAAGTTTTCAAGCAACATGACATCACCCATTCTCATCTGATGAGAAAGTCCTCTAGGGGCATCTCCCACGCAATCTTCGGTGAGAAGCACATCCTTTCCTAACACTCGACTCAAATAACTTCCCACAGGCTCTAAACTGTATTTTGGATTTGCCTTTCCCTTCGGACGTCCTAAGTGGGCCCCCAAAATAACCTTTCCGCCCTGCTCTAGTACATAAAGAATCGTAGGCATCGCCTCTTCGATACGACGTGGATCAACAATCTCGTAAACATCTCCCACCAGTTTTAGAGGAACATTAAAATCAACGCGAATAAATACACGTTTATTTTTTAATCCGAGTCCAGAAACTTTTGGATATAACAACGCCATTTAAAAATTCGATTTCTGAGCGATAAAGCCCGCAAGGTCCAACATTCTTGTAGAGAACCCAGTTTCATTGTCATACCAAGAAAGAACCTTCACCATCGTTCCATCCACTACCATCGTAGCATCCATATCGATAGAGGATGACCAGGAGGTACCATTGAAATCTGATGAAACCAATTGAGCCTTCACCGCCTGCAACACCCCTTTTAAAGGCCCCTCTTTAGCGGCCATTTCAAAAGCAGCATTCACCTGTTCTACGGTTGTCGGTTTTTTTACATCGGCCACAAAATCAACTAAAGACACATTAGGAGTGGGCACTCTCACAGCCAATCCCGTTAATTTTCCTTTTAATTCTGGAATCACTAACCCCACCGCTTTAGCAGCACCTGTCGTCGTAGGAATCATATTAAGAGCTCCGGCTCTCATTCTACGATAATCGGAATGGCCCAGATCTAAAATACGTTGATCATTAGTGTAGGAATGGATCGTGGTCATCAAACCCCGTTCAATTCCAAAATTTTCATGAAGGACCTTCACCACCGGAGCTAAACAATTGGTAGTGCATGAGGCATTAGAGACCACATGATCACTCGAGGGTTGATAGGTCTCTTGATTGATTCCGTAAACTAATGTTTTTATTTTTTGTTCGTCTTTACAAGGAGCCGACACAATTACTTTTTTAGCACCCGCAGTTAAATGTTTTGAGGCCCCTTCGAAGTCGGTAAAAATTCCGGTAGATTCTATTACGATATCAACATTCAATTCTCGCCAAGGAATTTCAGCAGGATCTTTTCTATTAAAAACGCGAATCTCTTTTCCATCTACAGAAAGAGTATCT
The DNA here is from genome assembly GCA_013205415.1 of Deltaproteobacteria bacterium. Taxonomy (GTDB): domain Bacteria; phylum Bdellovibrionota; class FAC87; order UBA2466; family UBA2466; genus UBA2466. The sequence goes on along the minus strand of JABMMY010000331.1, from coordinate 8,337 downwards.
CGGGTGGAGGACACATCGTGATTCCAAACACCGTGAACCGAATCATATTTTAAAAGGTGCGCATTTTGCTCAGTGGGAGTGAGATCATTAATAGCCACCACCTCAAACTCTGGGCGATCTGTGATGATTCGCATAGTGACACGGCCAATACGACCAAACCCATTGATTCCGATTCGTGTTTTTTTCATAGAACCTTTCTTCTAACAAAAGAAAAAAATTGTAAGCTAGGTGTATAGGTAAAACTGTCATACTTCAACTATTTAGTGGGTATTGACATTGTGCACAAAACCACGTTAAGACCCTATTTTTAAGGGGCTAAACTTTTCTTCATTAAAATCGTGTTGCTATTATGGAAACTGGAACCATTTCATTACAAAAATCTTTGTTTATCAAGGACTTAAAACCCAAAGAGACCGTCCGAACCTCCTTTTTAGTAAAATCGAAAGAGATTTTCCATAATAAAAATGGAAAACCCTATTTAGCCATCCTACTTTCCGATAGTACCGGTGATGTGGAAGGCCGTGTGTGGGAGCAGGCAGAGGAGCTTTCTGCCACCTTCTCAGAGGGCGATATTGTGGCTATTGGCGGTAAACTAAATATTTTTCAGAATCGCCCTCAGTTAGTGATCGACCATTTAGTAGTGCTTCCTCTCAGTGAGGCCAAGGTTGAAGATTATTTACCTAAAGCTAATAGTGATACTGAAGCTCTCTATCTAAAGCTCTTAAGTTTTTTTGAATCATTAGAAAATCGCTGGATTAAGGAACTAGGATTACAGTTACTTCACGATCCCGAAATAGAGTCACGATATAAACTTTGTCCAGCAGCAAAAACCATTCACCATGCTTTTATTGGAGGACTACTCACTCACTCGGTTCAACTATGTGAAGTCATCGATGCCATTCTTCCACTTTATCCTGGAGTGGATCGCAGTCTAATGATTTTTGGTGCTGCCTTTCATGATTTTGGAAAGATTTTTGAATTAAGTTATGACGGAAGATTTGGCTATACCGACGAGGGCAGATTAGTAGGCCACATTGCGATTGGTGTCGTATTAATTGATAGAAAAATACAGGCCATCTCTGACTTTCCCAAAGAACTAGATTTGCATTTAAAACATTTAATTCTTTCACACCATGGAAAACTGGAACATGGCTCTCCCAAAAGACCCCATACGGTTGAGGCTGAACTACTTCATCAGTTAGATCACATGGATTCTCGTATCAATAGTATTCAAACTTTTATGGCGGCCGAGAAAAATAATTCTCGCTGGTCCGGTTATCACAAAACCTATGATCAGTATTATTTTAAACCTGCGGCCCTAGTTAATGTAGATCTCCATTAACAATTAGCTAGAGACAAACGCCGACTTGCTAAAATCAAAAAATTATCTACAATATTTCTCATGAACGAACTGGAATCTATTCTAAGTACGGCCACCGAAATTGCTGAAAGAGCCTCTGAAATTGCCCTGTCCTACTTTCGACAGGCCATTCTTATTGAAATGAAAGAAAACCTAACTCCGGTCACTATCGCCGATAAAAAAACGGAAGAATATATTAGAAGTGAACTAAGATTATCTTTTCCTGGATTTGGAATATGCGGCGAAGAATTTGGAGAGGAGGGGAGTGAACAGGAATTGGTTTGGACGGTCGATCCCATTGATGGCACTAAAAGTTTTATTAAAGGGATCCCTCTTTTTGGAACTCTCATAGGACTGCTACAACAGGGAGAGCCGATCTTAGGAATTATGGTACTACCCGCATTAAAAGAAACCTATACTGCAGGTCAGGGCATGGGCACCTTTTGCAATGGCCACCAATTGCACGTCTCTCATAAAACAAGTTTACAATCTGCCTTCATCTCAATCGGAGATATCGATTGCTTTCAAGCTAGTGGCTATAAAAAAAGCCTAAGTCGTTTAATGGATAGGGCCGAATTTGTCAGAGGATATACCGACTGCTTCGGCCATTCGTGTGTGATGAGAGGTGGAATCGATGCGATGATCGATCCCGTAGTCTCAATTTGGGATGTGGCTCCTCTAGCCTGCTTAATAAAAGAGGCGGGTGGAGACTATTTTAGTTTGAGCGGAAATCGAACCATTCATGAATCAAGCTTCATCACCTGTGGACCCGGTCTCAAAAAAGAGATTCTTTCAGCTCTTCACTAGTTAAATTCTGTCGCCTGAAACGCGACAGAATTTAACTAAACGGTATGAGTTGTAGTTACGCTCTATCCCAGAAGTGTCGATTATAATCGACACTTTTATAAAAACCATTTAACATACAGTATATGTTAGAAAAATCCATCCTAAACCAGGTAGTAAAAGACTGGAGTTATTGGGAAAAAGCACCGCCCAAAACCCTGCAACGTGGGATTTTGAAAGACTTAACGCCACTTCACGACGATCTCGTTCTTGCTATTACAGGTGTTAGGCGGTGTGGTAAATCCACACTCCTCGCCCAGGTGATGCAAAGCCAACAGCTAGACCCAAAACGCTGCTATTTTTTGAATTTTGAAGATCCTAGGCTAAGCGAACACCTAAGTTTTGAGCTTCTAGAGGAAACGGTAAATCTGGCTCATGAGGTCTTTCCCTCCGGACCTCATTATTTCTTTTTCGATGAAATTCAAAACATCAAGAACTGGCAAAAATGGTTACACCAAAAGCTGGCTAAACCACAAAAGGATTTTTTTATTATCACCGGATCCAATTCTTCTCTGTTGTCTGGTGAACTGGGAAGCAAATTAACGGGAAGACACCTGTCCATCGAGCTCTTTCCCTTTGACTATGTTGAGTATAAAACTTTTAAACCCAGAGCAAAGCTTGAGGATTATCTTGAATACGGAGGATTTCCCAAAGTTCTTAGTTTTGAAAATCCGCAAATGCTCTTAAGAGAGTACTTCACAGATATCATTGAGCGCGACATTAAAAATCGCATTGCTATACGCTCGGCATTAGCCCTGAACCAGCTTGTGAAAACGGTTTTCGAAGCTACGGGATCTGAAACGAGCCAACGAAACCTAGCGAATGTGCTAAAGATCAGTATCGGTACGGTAGGTTCTTATTTAGACGCCTGTGAATCTGCCTACATTATTCAGTCTTGCCCTTATTTCACCTTCTCAGAAAAACAACGGCTAGCCCGCCATAAAAAATATTATCCGATCGATTTGGGATTAAGGGCAGCGGTGATAACAAGGACTGGCCTAGATCTTGGAAAAAAACTTGAAGCGGCCGTTTTTCTTTGTCTAAGAAAAAAATATCGAGAAGTTTATTATTGGCGCGAGAAGAACGAGGTCGACTTCGTGGTTCCTACCCCCGAAGGAATCATCCCGTACCAGGTAACCTGGGATAAAACCAAAGAACGTCACGAGAAGGGTTTTCGTGAGTTCAAAGAGGCCTTTCCTGATTCTTTGCCAGGCGTTGTGATTACCCGCAATAATGCGGAAGACATTCTGTAATTAAAAAAAACTTTCGACGAGGGGAGATAAAATGACTCACAAAGTAATTTTATGTGACAGAATTTAATTAACTAATTCATCGGGGGTATATACTTTGGAAATAGTGAGTCGCTGTTCCTTAGGAATGTCTTTTTGATATTCCTCGAGGTCCTTTGCGATCACATCCTTATCGGCCACTAAGGCAATCAACCAGCCCTCAGATTTCTGTTTTTCTTTCAGAGCCGCCTTTAATTTTCGATTACTAATATCTCCAATTTTTTCCGCAAATTCCTCGGGGGTCAAAATGGGAATGCTATATAAAAAACTTGATAATTTATGGGAGACTCGCTTTGCAGCACTTTCAAATTCGAAAGGATATGAATTAACTAAACTATCCTTAGCAAGATCCATTTCGTCACTTGAAAGACCTTCATTAATATAGCTTCTCCACATCTCCAGAGTTTTGAAAATAGTTTTAGAGGTAAATTCCATGCTAGGGGTGGAGGAGATCGTATATAAGCCCTGCTGATTGGATAACCCTCCAATGGAGGCATAGGAACTTCCGATAGCATAGGTCCAGCCCAACTCTCCTCGAATCGTTTTGAAAAGCCGAGAGACTAACGGCTCGCCTCCAAAGGAAAAATTTCCGGTGTTCAAGGTATATCGTTCTGGATCCTGAATGGTGATTCCTGCCTGAGCGAAAAAAAGTGAGCCCGTAGACGTTTTAGGTTTGTGCACCACTATTAAAGTGGGCTTCTCAGGAACCTTTGGAATAATAAGGCGCTTAGTAGCTTTTACGCCATCAGGAAATTGCCTCCAAATGCGAGAAAAACTTTCCGTCATATCGGACTCTGGAAAGGGGGCGGCCGCTGCAAAAATAATTTTCGGCCTATCAAAAGAATTGTTATATTTCTTTTGAATATCTCCAAGGGTAATTTTTTCTACCGTCGATTGACTCCCCATAATCGGTTTTTCTAAAGGGGTTCCTTTAAACATTTCTAGCCTAGCCGCTAAGCCACCAAGACGATTGTTAGAGTTTTTGATATGTTTAATGTCGTTGATAATTTCACGCTTTAGTTCAAAAAAATCTTTTTCTGAAAACGCGGGCTGTAACAAGGCCTCTTCCAGCAAGGCTAAAAACTTTGAGGTATTTTCCTTTATTACACTGCCAGAAAATTGAATGGTATCTAGCGAAACATTCGCCGAAAGAGAGGCCCCCATTCGCTCTAAGTCGCTCTGAAATTTCTCCCTGCTTTTCTTTTTAGTTCCCCGCAGAATCATTTCGCCGACAAGATGACTTAAACCCAATTTATCAATAGGGTCATCAATACCTCCTGTCATCACTACCACACTAATATCGGTGGTTAGCGAAGCCGCGTTTTTCTCGTAAAATATTTTTGGGCCCACGAAACTTCCGTTTTCAGTAACAGGATTAGCATGAAAAGAGACTCGCCCTTTTCCAAAGGCAATCCCGCTAAGACAAATGAGACATAAAGTGATACGAAACATATATTAGCTCCTTGAAGACTTTTTGGGCTGAGGCTTTACCACCACCACCGAACGATATTCTTTTTTCAAATATTTTTTAGCCATATTTTTTAAATCGATGGGATTTACCTTTTTATACTGCTCAATAATTTCAAATCCTCTCATATAATTTCCACCGATCATCAGATAATCACCCATCATGCTGGCTACCGAGGAGTTATCTTCGATTCCATTATATAGGCCCAATAGTTCTTGATTTAAGGCTCGTTCCAATTGGTCTTTTGTTATGGGTTGCGTTTTTAATTTTTCAATTTCACGATCGATAATTACCAAGGCTTCATCTGCTTTATGGTTTTCTGCTAGAGAAACGCTAAATTCTAAATAATCGGGAACATTACTGACTCCACAACTAGCTCCCACTGCGATACCCGTATCTACCAACGCCTTTCTTAATCGCGATTCCATTCCAGTAGACAGATGGGTGCTTAGTAAAGAAATGGGAACAATATCGGGGGAGGACACTGGGGGAATTCTATAGCCCACCAGTAAAATATCGGAGGTGGCCTGAGCGTGAGTTTTTTCTACTTTTCTCTCCTTTTTCTGAATCGGCTCCTCTGGCATGACATATCGAGGCACCTCCTGCGGTTTCATCTCTCCATAAAACTTGACCACTAGATTCATCAATTCGGCTTCGTTAGTATCTCCCACGACTATAATGGCAGCATTATTAGGAGCATAAAAAGTTTTGTAAAAATACTGCGCCTCTTCTAGTGTAAAGCCCTTAATCTCCTCTTCAGTTCCTAGTACGGTATATCGGAAAGGTGCCACCTCATAAATAGTACGATTTAATTCATCCCAGGCTAATCTTCCTGGATTATCGAGAGCACGTCTTAATTCACCAACCACCGCCCCCTTCTCTTTTTCTAAAAGGGTTGAATCTAATTTAAGATTGGCCATGCGATCCGATTCTAACTCGAGTAACTTTTTAAATTGATTAGAGGGAATACTTTCATAATAGTTGGTTCTATAAAAATAGGTGGTCGCATTTTGTTTATCGCTACCTATTCGAGAGGTGATCTCATCAAACTTACCATCTGGATATTTATCGGTACCTCGAAACATCATGTGCTCAAATAGATGGGCCAATCCCGTTTTCTTTAATTTGGCATCTAGCTTTTCATTTAGAGAACCAATATCAAACCAGGTTTGAAATGTTAAAACTTTAGCTTCGTGCCGAGGAAGAAAAATAACCTTTAGTCCGTTTGTTAATTTAAATTCCGAGATTATCTCGCCGTTGAAAAGTTTTTTGTCACCTATCTTTTCATAGTCCGCACTAAAAACTGAATGTGACAAAATAAAAAGAGCCGTCACTCCAATTAAATTTATTTTTTTCATAAGTAGATCCTACTTTGGGTTTACTGTTTTGGTTTGATAAGGTCGTCTAAAGAGGTTTTAGGGTCTTTAGGTTTTATAATATCATTCGGGACCGTTGAGTTGTCTTTATTGTTCACAGATTCCGTTTGTTTAATATTTTTAGGTTCTATCTTTTGTAAGGGGACCTCCAATGATGTGCCAGGATCTGCGGGTGGTATCTCCAGCATCGGATCGGGCTTAGGGGGTTCTGGAGGCTTAGGCCTTATTTTAAATTCAGTATCTTTCTGATTAGAATCGACCCGTTTGCCCTTGAGATTCGGTTTGAATCGGGTATTCGGAGTGCCCGCTCCCAGAGCAAGAGTGAGAGCGAATCTACGACTAGGAAGTCTACCTGGCCCACTCGCTAATTCTTCGCCATAAGTTGCAAACTCTAGCTTTGCATAGGTCAAATTAAGTCCGAAACCTGCAGTGAAATACCCTTGATGAATTCCCGTTCGTAGTGTCAAGACTCCTAAAGGAACCTCTACACCGAGATTTAAATGTTTTAATATTTTGCCAGTTCGGGCACCCAACTCGGTATTGCCTTCGCCACCTATCTGAAATTCCGCTAGGTCGGCCAATAAATGAACCTGAGGAACCACGTCCATTCCAGAAAAAATGGTGTGCCACCCCAAAGATGCCGTTCGGACAAGTCCCGGTGGGCGACCTGAACCTTTAGCACCCATTGAAAATTGACTGGCCAATAAATTATTTAAGACAAAAGAGATTCGATTGGCCTGGCCAAAAGATAGATAAGGAATGTCGTACATGATACCTAAATCAAAATCGATTCCAAAACCAACTCCACCAAGTTCATTTGGGTTTAACTTTATTTTATCCCCTTGAATAACATCGGCTAAGGTAAAACTGCTTCTTCCTCCAATGCGAACCAGTCCTTTGCTAGTTAGACCGATGTGTAAATTTTCGTTAATAATCGGTCGTCCATAGCTCACTAAAATACCTGAGTCTGAAATCGCCGTAAAATCAACTGCGGAATCTAGTTCTTTCCCCGACAAAAGATAGTCGGCTTTGAGATCAGCTAAGAGAATACCCACCGCTAAATGCTTCATTAAAAAGTAGGGCAATACACTCCCACCTAAATAAATAGGGTCCCCTTGATATTGTGTGAGCGCATCGATCGATTGAGATAGTGAGTTTCCAGAAAGTGTGTTTTTAGTTTTAAAGGCATCAAGAGTGCGACTTCCCACCTGCCCATTAAAATTTACCATCCCTTGAGGCGATCCTTGGTAGAGACTTAAGCCCGCAGGATTATAGAAAAGGGCGTACTCGTCGTTAGAAACACCATAAAAAGCCCCCCCCATTCCAAGAGCCCTAAGACTTCTACTAATCGCATAATATTCCTTAACTGCAAATAAAGGCGAAACCACAATTAAAATAAGAAAAATTATTTTCTTCATAAAGTTACAATGTAGTGCTTAGCGCCGCTCGAATAGTTGTATTGACTCCGGAGCTTATGCCGTTGGGTAATAAATGAATAGCCGCTGCGAGATCAGAATACCCACTACTATTAAGATTCCCCTCTGTCACACTTACTAAATCGTCTCGGCAAGCTTGTACATCCGAATCACACATTCCCGGGTGAGTGGAATCGATCACACCAGTCGATTGACCAATATCACCTGCCTCTAGTATTCCATTGGTACTAGGAGATGCCGTTGTGCAGTCGCCAGCTACTGCAAGAGCTCGAAATTTCTCAGCTCTAGCCATTCGAATGGCACAATCGCTGAACACGGCAATCATTTTTAATAAAACTCCCAGATCACCAGAGTTAGAGGTCTCGGCAAAACTCACGCAGTGCGTTTTTGCTAACTCTAAATCGGTTAATTTTTGGGAGGTCCAGGGGAGAAAGGTCTTAGATAAATTTCCCAGCACTTTGGCTGAATTTTTATTAAGTGTGTTAATTAATACGGTGAGAGTGACTCCACCTTTTGTCAGATACACTTGACATAGTTTTTGCTCCTTTAAATCGGAGTCCTTAAT
>JABMMY010000330.1 GCA_013205415.1 Deltaproteobacteria bacterium | reverse complement strand
ACAAAAATAATGAACGATTTTTTAATTCATTCAGGACTCTATGGTATTTTTACGAGATCATTAGGCCAGTAATATCGAGGGAGAAGAAGGTGTGGACTAATCCTTCACCGACCAAAAGTAACCTTCCAAGTAAATTTCAGGCAGCTGATCTAAATCTCCTACACCCTCTCGAATAAAACCATGTTTTTCATAAAACCTGGCGATGCCACCCGCACCTCGTCTTACATGGAGACAAATAAATTCCAACTGCCATTCTTTGACTTGTGTTTTGCAAGCTTCAATTAATTGATCGGCCACACCCTTGCCTTGAAATGTGGGATCGACGGCCATATACCTCAGATCACAGCTTTTCGATTTCCAACTCTCCGTTTCAGGATGAGAGGAGGGAAACAGGGTGACCGTCCCCACCACCTGCCCTCCACTTTGGGCCACAAATACCTTAGCGGTGTCTCTTTTAGATTTTAAATTGCGGAGATCCAGTTTTCTTTTTTCACTAACAACCACTTCAGGCATTTTTTTAGCATAGGTTTCTACAAAACTCTGAATGAGAAGCTCTCCTAAAAAAGCATCATCCTGCTCGGTGGCCAAACGTATCGATAAATTTTCAGACATTGGGATAATTTGACTGCGAATGAAAAAAAAAGTCAATAAACCTGTGCGCTGAATGAACTATTTTGGATTTTTTTCAAAAAGGTGCTTAAAAGAGGAGCCCTGCTCCCGAACTCTATGCAGAATGCCTTTTGTTTAATTTTGAATCTGAGAGGGTAGGATTATATATTTTTTTTGGGGGAGCGGGAGGGGGAAGCCCACGCCATCTAAAGGCGATTCCCAATTTAATGAGCAACGTGAGGGATCGCCATGCCTCTTGGCCGCTAACTTTAGAGGCTCCTACTTTGCGATTTTCAAAGGTAATCGGAGTCTCACCTATGCGAGCACCAGTAGAGTGACACCGGTGAATGAGTTCCTCTAAAAATGAATAACCTGTCGATTGCATTAATTCCAGACCCGCCATTTTAAGAATGCCTATCTTGTAGCAACGAAATCCTCCACTCGTATCACGAATGGGAAGCTTAAAAAGATTGCGAACCAAAACATTAACAGCGTAACTGATCAGATACCGAGTCCATGGCCAGTTTTTTATGCTCCCGCCCTTCACATAACGAGAACCAATCATCACATCGTAATTTTTCATTCCAGCTAGGATATTTAAAATGTCGGCAGGATTATGACTAAAATCGGCATCCATCGTCAAAACCTGTTGATAGCCATTTACCATTCCAAATTCGAAACTACGTAGCATCGCGGTGCCTATTCCCTGTTTTCCTGGACGATGAACTATCTTGATGTGAGAATCACTCCTACCCATCCTATCGACGATATCCCCTGTATGGTCGGGTGAGTTATCATCTACCACCAAAATATGGGCATCAGGAACGCACCTACGAATGTCCAATAAAAGCTGCTCAATATTTCCAGCTTCATTATAGGTCGCAATACTAATTAAAAGTGAATGGCCCATCAAAGGCATTTAAGGTTCTCCATGACAAATTAAATTAATTTGGCGATCGGTGATGTATCGGTCTTTACTATTTTAACACATTTAAAATCGAAGCCGATTGCTAAGTTTTTTATTGCAACGTTTCATGTGAGATCACGCTAGATAGGGCCCTATTCATTTCATTTCCCATGATCTGAATATTTTCGTCAATTCCCATGCCCGGTTTGGTAAGCAACGCAGTGGGTTGGCAGGCCAACGCCACATGAACTGAAACTCTTGCGGTGAGATCGGTTTCAATACAGCTTCCTCCTAAAAGAGTGGCTACCTTAAATTTTTTAACACCTAACACCGCTGCCATCGTTTCCTCAATGCCGCCCAAATCTGGCATTTTAATATGGACCATTCCCACCACTCCGCTCTGTGCTACTTTAATAATATCCTCTTTCGTATTAGCCCATTCGTCGGCCACCAGCAGTGTGGTCAGTGCTAACGCCGTCATCTCCTTTTTAATATCTGAAAATAAATTAAGGGTCTCCTCCTGAGTGTTCCCAAGTGCAATACTTTCCACCCGCAAAGGATAGGGCTTAACCGCAGCCTCTAATCCCTTCACATAGTCTGCGATTTTTTTTGCATCATTCTCAAATATTTTTCCAATAGCTCCATGAACATCTAGATGGACCACAGGAAAATAATTATTTTCTCCCAACTCAACAATTCTTGTTTTTAAGGCACTCGCATAGGATAAAAGAATCTCCCCTTTTAATCCTAATTGTGTGGGGATATCGTCGATCTGTCCGTGGGGTAATCCACTCAGACGATTAATGATCATCTTATCGGCATTTATCACACGATTATTTCCAGAGGAGCCCTGAAAGGGAACCCTCTTAATCACAGTATTAATTCCCCACTCTCTTACTAAGGTTTGCCACATCTCTTCACGATGGCAAAAGGCAATGGCCTTTAAAAGTGCTTGGCTCACTCCATATTTTACGGCGCGATGAATAGGTAATAGATTTATCTCCCCCATCACCTCTCTAAACGTAGTCGGTGTTTTGTTTTTTAGAAACGGAAATACCCATTT
>JABMMY010000329.1 GCA_013205415.1 Deltaproteobacteria bacterium | reverse complement strand
TGGCTACTGGGCAGCGATTTTTAATTGCGAGTGATGGCATGTTTAAGCAGATCAGCGACATGAGAATTGTAAGCCTCATCAGAGAAAATCTAGGCACACCCGAAAGGCTCGTTGAGCAGCTTTGCGAAGAGGCCGCCCACCATGAGTACTCTGATAATATTACTGTGGTTTATATTGAGATTAATGAATAGGACCTTATGTCGGCAGATCAAGTCGCTAGTATTTCAAAGAAAAAGTTTGAAGAGTTATCAACGAAAACCTTTTCTGTGAAAATAAAAGGGAAGGTTGTTAAGGGGTTTGTCACCAAAAAGAAGGGGCATTATTTTGCCTACCTAAATTTGTGTAAGCACCTACCTGTCACACTAGATCTAAATGATGGAAACTTTTTTGATTTCGAAAAAAAACATTTTCAATGTCACATGCATGGAGCCATGTATGAAATAGAAACAGGGTTTTGTGTCGCAGGTCCCTGTCAAGGCGCTCGCCTAGAGATGTTAGAAATTATTGAAGAGGAGTCGAAACTTATTATTAAGGTACCCGCTAAGTTTGCAGAAATTAAATAGACCTCAGATCATGACAGAGGTCTAATAATAAAGGCAGAGATATTTTATGGAAACAAAAAAAATGAGATTTGAAACCCAGTTGATTCATGGCGGAGAGCCCTCGCCCCTTATTGAACGTGCGATCACGATGCCCATTTTCCAGAGTAGCACCTATGAAATTGGTGCAGATTCTCTGGGAGAAATTAATTATCATGACATTCGTTATGTGCGCTTAAACAACACTCCAAATCACCTGGCCCTCCACGCTAAAATTGCCCAATTAGAGCAGGCTGAATCTGCGGTGGTGACCTCCTCTGGAATGTCGGCGATTACCTCAGCGCTTTTAGGTCTGGTGGCTAAGGGAGAGCACGTTCTTGCTCAAGATAATCTTTACGGTGGCACCTTTCATTTTTTAAAAGAATTTTTTCCGCAGATGGGAAGAGAGGTTACCTTTTTTCCAGCCGATGACACCGCAAACCTGGCACAATATTCCAAAGGCAATACCCGAGCGATCTATGTGGAGTCTACGTCAAATCCTCTTTTGAAAATTCCGGATCTAAAAGAGGTGGTACGATTTGCAAAACAACAGGGGTTGCTATCGATGATCGATAATACCTTCCCATCACCCGCAAACTTTAATCCCATTCCCTTTGGCTTTGATGTGGCTCTTCATAGTGCGACCAAATATTTAAATGGTCACTCTGATGTCGTAGCGGGCGCTATTGTGTCTAGTAAAGCGATTTTGCAAAAACTGATGCCACTTTTTAATCACCTAGGGGGATGTTTAGATCCGCATGCCTGTTTTTTACTTCATCGGGGTTTAAAAACGCTGAGTGTGAGAGTGAGTTATCAAAATAGTTCAGCTCTCAAAGTCGCAAAAGCACTTGAAGGTTGTTCTAAGGTTGCCAAGGTTATTTACCCGGGCCTTCCCTCCCATCCTGATCACGTAAGGGCCCGCGAATGGTTTCGGGGTTTTGGAGGCATGTTGTCCTTTGAATTTGATGGAACTGCTATTCAAGCCGACCAAGCGCTGAAGCAACTTAAAATTCCTTTTTTAGCACCAAGTTTGGGGGGAGTAGAAAGTTTATATGTACGCCCAGCCACCGCCTCCCATTCAGGGATTTCAAAACAGGATAGAGAAAAACTTGGAATCAAGGACAGTTTAGTGAGAGTGTCGATTGGACTTGAAGCTCCCGAGGATTTGATAGAAGATTTCATCGAAGTATTAAATTAATTGCGTTATCTAGGATAACTCTCTAGGTTTGGAGGCCTGAAAAATGTTTAAGAAAAGTCTAATCGCATTTGTGGCATTGTTTTTAGTAGTAGGGACTTCAGCAGAGGCCGTTACTAAAAAAGAGATAAAAAAAGGAGCTAAAATGTTAATCATTGAAACAACTCACGGAAATATTGAAGCGGAATTGTATGCAGAGGATGCACCCAAAACGGTGGCGCGGATTCAAGAGTTAGCGGGTAAAGGATTTTATAACGGACTTACTTTTCATCGAGTGGTTCCTGGTTTTGTAGTCCAAGGCGGAGATCCCAAGGGAAATGGAACGGGCGGATCGGGACAGAATATTCCAGCAGAGTTTAATTCTAAAAAGCATGTTGAAGGAACTTTAGCAATGGCAAGATCCGCAGATCCCAATTCTGCAGATAGCCAATTTTATATTTCTTTAGGAACCCATTCCCACTTAGATAATAACTACACCGTTTTTGGTTCTGTGGTTAAAGGGATTGATGCGGTAAAGAAAATTAAAATGGGCGACAAGATGACAAAAGTTTATATGAAATAGATCTGTGGGTTAAAATTTTAATCTAAAAGATGTGAAGGCTTCTCAACCTTAAATTTTTCTAAAAGGGTGAAGAGGCCTTCCTCATTTTCGGCGACCACCTCAATGCAGGAGCAAATCCAAACCCAAGCGGTACCCACCTTTTTTGTACTAAATTGATAGACTGCAGAACGTGAGGGAGTATAAGCCACCTCGATGGCACGACGATAACCATCTCCCGGTTTTTCTAATTGGATATCTAAGTTAGAAACCTCTCGACGAATGTCGGTAAGATTTTCTGTGTTTTGTCGTCTTATAATATAACGCATCGCCATAGATATTTGATATCCTTCTCTAGTTTTAAGCTAACTATCTGTTAGACCTCTTTCATGATCTAAGGCATTTTTATACTCAACTAGTGCCAAAATGACAAAGAAAGATTTGGTCCCATTTTTTTAGGGGCATGCTTGATTGAGGCAGATTCCCGTGAGATAGTATAAGGGTATGTTTATCAGTATGTGTTATCTAATTTCCAACCGTAAAAAGGCGAACCGACAACTTCAAGGAATTACCAGTGTCCTTCCTTAAGAAACTCCAGATGCTTGCCCGAATTTGTAAAAAATGTAGGCTTGATATCCGCTTTTTTTCCTAATTATGAATAGAGAGGAATCCCGTGTCCAAAAAACTATATGTAGGTAATTTAAGTTACGAAGTTACCGAAGAGGAACTATCTCAATTATTCGGTCAATGTGGCCAAGTGGTTGAGGCGCGTATTATCAAAGATAAATTTTCAGGTCGCTCCAAAGGATTTGGATTTATAGAGATGCCAAATGACGATGAGGCCACTCATGCGATCGATCGTATGAGAGGGTATGACCTTAAGGGCAGGCCCTTAATGGTGGATGAGGCCAATGAACGCCCTGAAGGCGGTAGCAACGGGGATCGCGGCGGTCATGAAGGCGGAGATCGCGGGGGCCGTGGCGGTGGAAATAGAGGCGGACGCGGCGGCGGAGATCGCGGCGGTCAAGCTAGAGGTTATGGCGGCGGCGGCCAAGGTGGAGGTGATGGCGGCGGCGGCGGAGATCGCGGCGGCCAAGGTAGAGG
>JABMMY010000328.1 GCA_013205415.1 Deltaproteobacteria bacterium | reverse complement strand
TGCTTCGTCACAGTCGAAAAAAGTACTCGACGATGCCTTTAGCATCGCCTCCTTGCTTTTTCCTCCCGTTTCTCGCTCTGGCCAAGCCTCTTGCAAAATCTTATGCTTCAGGTCATGAAAGAGGTCTATTGAAAAGTAGATGATTTTATTTAAGTAGTATGGGATGTTTGTGCCTATTGAGTGAATGGCACCTCGAACACGAGCTTTTATGATTCATCGCATAAAAATTTTCATAATGAGTTTATGGGTCACCTTTTTTTACTGGGGGTTAAGTCGCACCTGGCGAATGAAAGAGATGGGGCTACCCTTGGGGCCAAACTCTGGTAATCCCAAGCTTTATGCTCACTGGCACGGGGATGAATTATTGCTCGTAGCTATTTCAATTCGAAAAAATATGGCCATCATGGCAAGTCGTAGCTCAGATGGTGAGCTAATGAAAAGAGTGTTGGGTTTTTTAGGGTACCGAGTGGTGAGAGGCTCTAGTTCCAGAGGTGGAGCCGGTGGACTTAAAGGGCTCATTGATGTGATGAAGACGGGGAAATACCATAGTTCTCTTGCTGTTGATGGCCCTCGGGGTCCTATATATCGGGTCAAACCGGGTATTTTGAAGTTGGCTCAGGAGACGGGATTGCCGATTATTCCAGCTGCGGCCTGGGCTTCGAAAAAATTTATTTTCAAACGGTCGTGGAACCAATGTTACCTTCCTTTGCCCTTTTCAAAATGTATCGTGTGGTATGGGGATCCGATGTTAGTTCCAGCTAATGTTACAGATGAAGAATTTGAAAAATTAAGAAGAACTTTAGAACTAAGAATGCAGTCTCTAAAAACTGAAGTTGAAAATTATTTCGAAGTCCCACAAAAGGGTTTCATTAAACATTCTGAATTTATTCCCTCCGGGGTGTAGCGCAGTTGGCTAGCGCGCTTCGTTCGGGACGAAGAGGTCCGGGGTTCAAATCCCCGCACCCCGACCATTTTTGAGGGGTCCATACCGGACAGATAGGTAACAGATTGTACCGGAGACATGGGTGACACTTTCCGGGCACTGGTTTATATAGTTTTTGTCATACTGCTTCCACTATAAAATGGTTTCTCCTTGAAATTCGGTGGTTTTGCCCACCAAATTGGCCTCCATCATTTTTGGTAAATTGTTTTTTAGGGGCGTTTGTGATTCTTTTTGTGAACCCTCTGGGGGTGGTAAAACTTTGGGACCGAATGGGTTATCCAGTTGTTCAAACGTGCTGCTGTCTTCGTCGAAGTAACCCAAATCGTAATCCATGAAGCTTGTGAGCCATATACCATCGCTCATTTCTTTGATTCCTATTGCTTGCCCTGCAAACACCTGACTTAAGTGTATTTTCTTTTTGCGAATACAAATTCTGCCGCACAAAGTGACGTTTACCGTGCGATCATGAAACGGATATTTCACCTCGGGAAGGCCTTGATAAATCCGAGTCGACGGCTTGTAAACTTCTCCAGGGTATTTCATTCCCAAGGCTTCGTGTGGTCGGTCAAAATTAAATTGTTTTGAAAAAGCATCGAACTTTTCTTGCTGTTGAAGAAAATTCATTCCGGGTGGTTTGGTGGTCTCTTTTTTAAGCGTGAGGTGCATGCGCTCATGCCGGCCATTTTGTTCGGGGTGTCCGGGGACAATTCTCTCTATTGCGATCCCAAGTCTTAACCACCAAACAGAAAGACGACTCAAACCAAACAGCGCTTGTGTCGACGAGAAAGGACATCCATTATCTGATCTAATCCCACCAGGAAGTCCATACTCCTTGAACACTCTTTCAAATACAGTGAAAGCAAATTTCTCCTTGGTGCTATCTTGCCCTTCACACGCCAATAAAAAGCGACTTGCAAAATCGGTGATGGTGAGCGGATAACAATACCGTTGGTCACCCAACATGAATTCCCCTTTGTAGTCGGTGCACCACAAATCGTTCGGATTTTTTCCGTTGGAAAGTTCTGTCCCTTTTGCCTTGTACCGTTTCCTTCCTCTTGGGCTCACTAATCCGTGCCGATCCAAAAGAGCGTGAATAGTACTCTTGGCTGGTGTCTTAACGTCAGGGTATTTTCGAATTAGGCGATCACGAATCTTTGGAGCGCCCCAACTGGGGTACTCTTTCTTAATATTCAAAATATATGTTTCGATTTGTATGGGTAGCTTGTTCCCATAACGTTTAGGATTCTTCGCTCTGTCCTTCAACCCATCAATCCCGCACTTCTCATACCTCTCAAAAATCTTGTACCCTGTCTTACGCGATATCCCAAACTCATGACACAGGTCGGTCATCTTCTCTCCCTCAAGATGCCGAGATACAAACTTCATTCTTTAATCCATTACCGAACTCGCTTTCCATGACATACCCGTTCCCCCGTTTCGATGGTTTAGGGAGAAAAGTGTAACCTATGTGTCCGGTATAAAATGTTACCTATGTGTCGGGTTGGACAAGGAACTGCAAACCAAAAACCTCTTTATCCCGGGAGCCCTCGGATGTGGGTGACACTTTCCGGGTACTGGTTGCATAACTTTCATTTTTCGCTTGTTACTGTGCAATAAGTGCAAAAGAAAGACAGATGCTCGCTCTATTGGGCAAGCATAGAAAAGATAGGCAATCAGCTCCTCAGATAGTTCAAAACGGAATTCCTCCAACTTCATGGTGGAAAGATAGCCCCCTCGGTCAGGATAGTTAGCTCGAATCAAAAGTTCAAGACACGTTAATGAAGGGCTGTCTCGATGCTTCAGGATTTCATAGCGCAAAGGCTTGTATTGAAATATCGGCATCTTATCTGAAGTCCCTTTATAATAACCATTATGGGAATTTTTAGATTCATTCTAGCTGTGTCTGTTGTTTTAGAGCACCTCGGCGGTTCTTTTCAGTTGATTGGAGGGTTTCGGGCAGTTCAAGTCTTCTATTATATTTCCGGTTTCTATATGGCGCTAATTCTAAATGGAAAATACCAAAACAGTCATTATGGGACTTTTTTAGGAAATCGATTCTTGCGCCTGTTTCCAATTTATTATGTATCTCTTGTTTTTCTCGGATTAAGATTTTTGAGTTCATACATAAATCAAGTGCCATGCGAATACTACATCCCTCATTGTGGGCAGATTGTTTGGCAGCACTTGTGGTCACTTTGCTTTATCATTTTTACTCAACTGGCTATTGTAGGGCAAGACTGGTTGTTTTTTCTAAAGCTGGACTCAAGTGGCGTTGTTTACTTTTCCAAAAATGGACTTTCAGAGGTTTTTCAAGCCTATGCTTATAACATCAACCCCGTTTCCTGGACGTTGGGACTGGAGATCAGTTTCTACTTGATGGCCCCTTTTCTGATGAAACGGAGTCATAGAACTTTACTGACGCTAGTGTTCTTCAGTATCTGCTTCCGAATATTAGGATACTTTAAGCTCGGACTGACTGATTTAGTCTGGACTTACCGATTCTTTCCTTTTGAATTGGCGACGTTTCTTCTGGGGAGCTTGTGTTATCGTTTTTATCAGTCCTATTTATTTGCTGTCTTTGGAAAAACAATCTGGGGTCCTTCGGTTTTGGCCGCCATAGTCATGCTGGCAACATTGTTATTTGTCGGGCTAACTAAAGTGGTCTCCTATCCGACCGTTATCTACTACTGTATTGCAGGAGTGTCTGTTCCGGCTCTTTTTTATCTCACTAGAAAAAGTTCTCTTGATCGTATGATTGGAGATTTATCCTTTCCTATTTATTTAATTCACATGCCCATCTGTAGTTTGGCTAAACGGTTTCTTACCACGAATTCAGTTTATATTATTGTGTTACTAATCATTTCAGCTTTGGTTTTAAATAAAGTTATCTCACAACCTATTGATCGTTTTCGGGAACGGCGGTTAAAAAAAGATTCTTAATTAAGTTTAAGAGATGGATAGTAATGAGACAGGATATCTTGGTAGGACTTATCTTATTTGGCCAAGAATTGGACTCCTCACTAGCACATTCCAACTTCATGGATTGAACCTTGGCCTTGAAAGATGGGTGTAGGCGAGCCTCTGCCGATTTGACGGCGTGTTTTTACTTGTCGGTAATAATATCAACTTCCTTCTTAACAAGGCAGATCGTGTTCGCTATATAGCGGTCTTGTATGCGCACCCCGATTAAAATTTTTCTAGATCATAAAAATTACCGTTTTTTTAAAAGGGGTTGAAAGAAATTTGAAACGAAGAATCTTCCAATTAATAAAAAAACTTTTTACAACTCTACTTGATATCCAATTTCAATAACTCGGTCGGGTGGAATTTTAAAAAACACTCCAGAGTTCTGTGCATTTTTAGCCATCATAGCAAAAAGTTGTTCTCTCCAAATAGCCATGCCTGGTCTGTCGGTGGCAAGTAAGGTACGTCGGCCAATAAAATAGGCGACATTTAGTAGTTCACAATCAAGACCGAGATCTTTAGCTAATTCTAATGCCATAGGAATATTAGGTCGGTCCATAAACCCATAGTAAATAATAACAGTATAAAATCCGGATTCTAGTTTTGTAACTTGAAGATGTTTGTCTGGATGAATGTGGGCTACAGGCGCGGTGCGAACGGTCACACTCACTACATTTTCATTTAAGACACGATTGTGTCGTAAATTGTGAATTAAGGCCTGGGAAACACCCTCATCGGTTCCGGTTAAATAAACTGCAGTTCCAGGAATTCGAACTGGGGGATGTTCCTGAATATCTTTCATGAATTTTTCATAACTAATGGATCGTTCAGACATTCTTTCGGCAAGAATTTGGGTGCCTCTTCGCCAAGTAAGAATGAGACCACTAATCACACCGGCGACAAGAAGTGCAAACCATCCTCCATGAATAATCTTTGGAAAATTCGCCGATAGAAATGAGAAATCGATGATTAGGAAAACAAAGGTTAAAAAACTAACGGTCCACCAGGGCCAATGCCAACGTGAATAGGCGACGAAATAAAATAGAATCGAAGTAATTACCATCGTACCTGCTACCGCAATTCCATAAGCGGCAGTGAGATTCGCAGAGGATTTAAAGGTAGAAACTAGCCAGAGCGTGCCCAATAACATTAGCCAATTAATAGTAGGGATATAAATTTGTCCCTGCTCATTTTCAGAGGTGTGTTTGGTCACAATGCGAGGGAGAAGTCCTAGCTGCACCGCTTGATGAGTGAGTGAGAAACAACCTGAAATTAAAGCTTGAGAAGCGATGACCGTAGCTGCTGTCGCTAATCCTACTACCGGAT
>JABMMY010000327.1 GCA_013205415.1 Deltaproteobacteria bacterium | reverse complement strand
GTATATTGGCCGATCCATGCGTTATGCCCGATAACTAGTGGTTTATATCCATGTAAATTAGTGTGATGGTGAATCTTGCAATAATCGCCTATTTCTAAATCGTCGACGATTATTTGAACGTGATCACCAATATATGTATTATCGCCAATTTTTATATGTTTGGCTTTGCCAGTTAGTCCTCGGATAATCGCAGTCGGTGAAATTATTACATTTTTTCCGAGTTCAATGTGTTCTGCTTGTATTATTTCCATATTGTTATGTTAACCACAATTTTAGATTTAGCCATGATGAATCCGCAAAAATACTTTTTGTAGCACTAGCAATATCTGCATTTTCATTCCGCTAGAAACTACTTAAGCTCTTAAACGTGGAATAGATCGGGCCGGATTCCAATGAGGCAACATTGCTGTGATAGCAGGCAAATAGTAAATCCAAACTCCATTTTGTAATTGAGCTAATTGATAACCTACCGATCGAATTTTATCGTCGATTTCCCAGACTCCTTCAGCTCCAATAATATTTTCATGGTACTCAAGACAAATAAACTTAGTAAATCGACCCTCTAATGCCTTAGTGGCCGAACGAAATACAAATAGTTCTGCCCTCTCACAATCAATTTTAACCAAATCGAAAATGGGACTACCCTTTTTATTCCACCACTCATCAAAACTCTCAGCAGCCACTTTAATGGTTTGCATTCCAGTGACTTTATTTTGGAACAAACTACTCGCTCCGGAATTGGTGCTAAATGCTAGAGCGAGTTCCACTTCACCTTTTTGTTCGGTAAAGGCAATTTCGGATATT
This sequence comes from Deltaproteobacteria bacterium, assembly GCA_013205415.1. Taxonomy (GTDB): domain Bacteria; phylum Bdellovibrionota; class FAC87; order UBA2466; family UBA2466; genus UBA2466. Next base: position 2,309 of record JABMMY010000327.1, on the reverse strand, counting down.
TCAATATTATTTAGAGTATTGGCCGCAGCAATCTCAGAAATACTTTTGACTAGGTAAGGTTGAGGCTCGACAGCAAAAACCTTTCCTTTAGGACCTACTATTTTAGCCGCTGTGAGTGTAAAAAATCCTTCATTAGCACCAATATCAAGAAATTTATCACCCTCTTTCAACAAATCTTTAATCGTTGCTGAAAGCACAGGCTCATACCTTCCCGTTAACATTAACTCCTGGCCAAAATGGGAGATGGGATCTATATGGAACTTAATCCCCTCGGCCGAAATCCAACCACGTTTAACGCCTAATATTCTCTTTAGAAAAGTGGATAAAATTGCCGGCCGAATCGAGAAAATAAAACGATAGAGCTTTTGCTGTAAAGGACTCCAATCACTCATTACACTATGATTAAGATTTGTACTTGCCATGCCCTCTCATTCTAAATGAATTGCGGTGACACTCAAAATGTATTTTATATTTCACTTTGTCACACAGTGGTATATTCCTTTAACTTTACCTTCATAAAAAGGATCCCATGACTCGAAATATCAATCTGTTTTTCATTCTGCTACAGGCCTCATTCATTCACGCTACTACCGCTATTCCTAAAGTCGTCATCGCTATTCATGGGGGGACTGCGGATCACGAGGAGATTTCTCCGCTATTAGAAAAGGAGATTCTTGATGGCTTAGCGACTTCACTGAAAGCGGGCTATCAAATATTAAAAAACAAAGGCGGCAGTTTGGCCGCAGTGGAGGCTGCCGTTAAGGTTTTAGAAAATAATCCACTCTTCAATGCAGGTAAAGGGGCCGTTTTTACTGAAGAGGGAAAAAATGAGATGGATGCCTCTATTATGGAAGGCCGCACAAAAAAAGCGGGAGCTGTAGCTAGCACTACGATTATTAAAAATCCCATCTCTGCGGCGAGAGCCGTGATGGAAAAAACTAGACATGTGCTGCTTGTGGGAAATGGCGCCGATCAATTTGCTAAAGATAACGGATTGGAAATTGTAGATCCTAAGTATTTTTATACCGAGCGTCGCTGGAAAGAATGGCAAAAATCGAAACAGAAAAAAAATCAAAACAAACAGAGTGGGCTACCCACACCCTGGAATCGCCACTTTTCTCTAGGAACTACCGGGGCGGTGGCTCTCGATCCCCTAGGCAATTTAGCTGCTGCTACCTCCACAGGCGGACTTACCAATAAAATGCATGGCCGTGTAGGAGACTCGCCTCTTATTGGAGCCGGCACCTACGCCGATAATGAAACGGCTGCCATCTCATGCACGGGGGTGGGGGAATATTTCATTCGCTTTGGAGTCGCTCATGAAATTACCGCTCTAATGAAATATAAGGGGTATGACGTCGCAAAGGCTTCAGACACTTTGATTCAAGAAACTTTAAAACCGCTAAAAGTAGAAGGTGCCGCTATTGTTTTAGATGCCAAAGGAAATCTTGCTTTTTCCTATTTCGCTGAGGGATTACCTAGAGGCTATGTCACCGACGATGGAGTTCTTCACCTTTTAATTTTTGAAAAAGAGACGACCCAATCACTGAGGTAAATAGGGGGTTCTCAACCCCTTTATGAGACCGGGCCTATCGATGATTAAGGAACAGGGATCTATCCTTACCGTTTTTCTCTACCGTTTTTCCCTCTTTGGTTTATTCCCTTTTGCAGGATTGCTAATAAGCTGTGGAGCCGTAGACTCACCTTGTTTGTGGAACACATAGGAAAAGGTAGCGTACAAAGGCTTATCGGTGGGAGGAGGTGGAAATTCGAATTTCTGAACCTCCTTAACAATACACTCTCCAAGACTCTTATTGTCCATAGTGGAATTTATGACTTGAGGAGATATGACCTTTCCTTCAGGCGATATGTGCCAGTCGACGGAAACTCTGCCCATCGTGACCGGCTTAGGAGTTTCAAGATGCTTAAAATAGCAGGCTTGAATTTCCGAGTTGTATTTGCCAATTGTGTTTTTGACTTGATTTTGTTCGTACGGTGTTTTCATCTCTATTTTTTTTGAGTCGGAAGAAACATTAACCGGCACTAAACTTGGGTGAACAAAATTGTTTTGTTGTCGTGAGTGCATAAATTGCACTATTAATAGAATCGAAGAAATTAAAGAAAGCCCCAAAATGATGTAGTTTTTTTGCTGTGGGTTAACCATAATAAAATTCAATCCTCTTGTTAGAAAAAGTTAACTATTGTGTGGGGAAAGTTCGTCTATATTTCAGTTTAGCATTATGGCAGGAATAAATTAACTCATTTTATTTTGGATTTTTTTTTTGATTTGGTCTGTGGGGCCCACCCCC
>JABMMY010000326.1 GCA_013205415.1 Deltaproteobacteria bacterium | reverse complement strand
TTCAGAATGGCTATTAAGCTTTTCAGTTTTTTTCTTTTTTGGTCTTGCGATCGTAAAGCGACTTTCGGAATTAAAAAATGAACCTCAGACTAGCAATCAAAAGATGGGTAGGCGAGCGTATGAGTCCCAGGACTCTATGACTCTACTGGTGAGTGGAATGTCTACCTCACTACTATCTATTTTGGTGCTGGCCTTATACTTGAGCACTGGAGAGGTAAAAAAACTTTATCATAATCCCGACCTTTTGTGGTTTGTCACGCCATGCTTACTGTTTTGGTTGAATCGATTGTGGATTTTAGGGGCTAGAGGATTGGTTTCGGAGGACCCTTTAGTTTTTGCCTTGAAGGACAAGGTGACATGGGCTGTAGCCTTAGCGGTTATTTTTATAGTTCTGGGCGCGGTCTAGTTTGATCCGATGACTCTTACATGAGGTCTCTTGAGTACACAGATAAAAAAATCAAATGTCATTCCGTTAATGAACACCTATACGCTGTTTACAGTATTGGTCATTATTGGCCTTTTAAATTTTCTTATTTACGATAGTTGGAACTCTGCCACCACCATGAGTAAATTATATTTGCTCATGACTATTCAGCTGACACCTTTTCTGGTCTGTTTTTCCAGACAGCATTTTAATTATTTGGCCTTTGTCCTTTTTAATCATTTTTTTACCTATTCGATTGGAAAACTAAATGTAATTAAAATGGGTTCGGGACCTCAAGAGCTGTCGGTCTTAAGTGGCCATTCGATCGACGAACTTATTTTTTGCACTATCTTGATCATGATTGCCTATTACTTTGCTAAGACCTTTATCTTTTATAGATTCATACAAAAAGAGAGGTATCAATTACTATCCTTGACCCGCTTTCAACTCCTTGTGGTAGCCAGTTACGTTATTTGTGTTCCCATGTTTTTACTAGAAATTCCGAGTTGGTTAATCGTCATCCATTTTGCAACCATGGCTGCCGACATGGTACTTCTTCTTTGTTCTACCTCTCCTGGAAATGAAAAATTGTCCTTTTATTTGCGCTTAGCTGTTGCCTTCTCCACAGCGTGGTATTTCTTAGCGACAGGGTTTCTAACTATGGTGGGAAATTTGGCAGGGTATATTTTTATCGCATCCTGTTTGCAGAGAAAATACAACCAATTGGTACTTCCTGTTTTCTTAGGACTTCTGGCCTGCTTGATTCAGAACGTAAAGGTAGATTATAGAAAAACGATTTATGAAAATGGTCAAATGGCAGTTAGTGAAAGAATTGATCTTTTGGGGACCCTTTTATTTGCGAGATACGTAGAGGATATTGAGCTCGAAGAAAATGATGTTGAGACAGAGGAAGATAATATGGGTGAAAGTCTGTCGAAAGGGTTTTCTAGAGCAGGTGACGATTCTTTGGAGGTCGTTTTAGACAAAACTCCTGGAGAGGTTCCTTTTTGGAATGGAGAGAGCTACGCTGCCCTTCCCTTTATTTTCATTCCAAGAGCCTTATGGAGCGATAAGCCGTCACGTCATATTTGGAATAAATATGGAAGGACCTATGGAATCATCGGCAAAGACGATTATCAAACTAGTGTGCAGGTGAGCTTTTTGGCCGAGGCCTTTATGAACTACGGATATTTAGGGATGTATACGGTGTCTTTGTTAATGGGACTACTTATCGCATTTACCGAACGAATCTCCTACTATTTTTTGGGGGGCTACTACTATTTCACCTTCATGTGTTTCTTGATGCCGGTGATGTCGTTTGCCTCCGATTTAACCAGTATGATAAATAGTATCTACACCGTTGCTATGGTGTTGATTATTTTTAGAAGTCAGTTTGTTAAGATGGCTCGTACCGATGATTATTGTAAAGCTTAATGGCTTGCTTGGGGTAGGTGACAAACCTCTTTATTCCCGGTCGATCATTATCCTCTCTTTAAACCCAAGTGAGTTTAACCTTTCCTGATGTTCCTTAAACCTATTTTGGTGAACAAAATAAAGAGCACAGAAATCATTGTCGTAGGCCACTATAATAGGAAGATATCCTAATTGGATGATCGTAGCTATTCCGCCATATAAAGGATCGACGAGCCCCTTAAACTTTTTTTCCCATCTGTGAATAGCCTGAAAGTAGTCATGGTTAGACCATCCCTCGATCGATTTTTGGTCCATCAATATTTCAATCATGAAATCAAAGGTGTACAGGTAGGCAGGAAGATTTGTTCTCAGTCTTTCAGGCGCTAATCTTTTAAAAATAAGTAGGGGTAGTTCAGCCGATTTCGGATTTTTTCTCACAAAAAGTGGCGTGTCTCTTGAGGGATTCCTAGCTAGTGCTAAGTCTGTGAGTCCTAAAAAATCTACCGCATCCCTTTCTGAAAAATACATTAAAGTGGCCAATTCTGAACTACCAATTTTGTCATTAGGCCGTGAAATCTTTTTTAAGTGAAGGCCCAATTGCGACAGATAGTGGGGTCGATAGGCAGGGTTTTCAGTTCGTGACTTTAAGTGTAAGGAGAGGAGTGCCGAGCCATGTGAAAATAGAAGCTCATAGAGTTTAATCGCTGAGGAGGTTGGAGCTAAGGCGCAGACAAATAGGGTAAAGCAAAGAATGGCTGTGAAAAGTTGTTTTTTTTGAGTCTCTAAGACGCTAATGAGTTTCCAGGTGGACACAGTTAAAAAAAGTGTCATAGGTAAGAGGTATCGTCCCCATGCGGCGGGGAACCAGTCACCCCCTGACAAATAATAGGGGATCGTAAATAAAGTTAGTAGTAGTAAGGGGGCGAGAAGTCCCTTTGTTTTTGAAAGAATAGACCTTTCAAAGGCAAAGGTTAATATCCAAAGTAGGGCAAAGGCAAAGCCAAATCCCGATAGCATATCCAAAAATAAATTTCTTAATCCAAGAATAGAATAAAATAAATTACCCATACTGTTTTTGTAGATCACAGGAATTGGAATCCATGAGTGGTAGAAAGAACAGCGATAGTATGTGAGTAGTAGTGTGGGTAGAGCCGCAGTCAGCGCCATTACAAGTAGAGTTTTATATTGGATTTGCAGTCTTTTAGCATCTCTAAAACACCAGGCATAACACAGTAACATAAACCAAAATCCCTCCCATCGAATGAGGGGAACTAGGGCAAGAATAATGAATCCTAACCTAAGTCGTTGGGTGAGAAAAATAAAATAGATAGCACCTAAAATAGCTGCAGCAAATAAAGAGGTAGCAAATCCATGTGAAGCATTGAGCATTAAAGGAGGAAAAAGAGTAGCTATAAAAAGGGTCCAGCTTTTGGACCCTGGAATTTCTAATGCCGTAGTGATCGCTTTAAGTAAAAAAACACAGAGAATTCCTCCGAGCCAACTTTGAAAAAAAAGTAATTCCACAAGCGGTAGTTGCAGCTTTCCTAGTAGACCTATAATAGCAAACACTAAGAAGTCTACAGTCCCCTCTGAAGCTGAAGAGATATTAAAGGAAAAGTTATTGTACTGAGCTAGATTCAGGGAATGTCTTAAATTAATAAAACTTTCATCCCAGGGTGAAAATAAAAGTAGGGCACTGAGTGAAAAAGCGAGCAGGGAGGCTAGCTGTGAAAGTTTTATTTGGATCTGTGCGTGGCCAATTTTAGAATTTTGCCTACTAAGTAGAAGGAGCCCTAAAGATAAAGGATAGAGAACAAGAATAGCTAATTGTAAAAAAAGGGGAACCCCTTTGATAAAGTAGAGGCCGCCTAAAAAAGAGTCCAAGAATCCTGGTGCAGGTTCTGGATAGTGGTAAAGATGAAATTCATGAATCATTATTTGTTATCTCTCCAGTCTCACAATAGGTTTTTATCTTAGCTGCAACAAGTTAAAAAAAAACCCTTTTTGAAGCAATGAGTCATGCCTCTCTTTTACAAATAGCTTTTAAGAGCCATCATTTGATTAAATCTGCCGATAAGTAAGAACAACTCTTATTGGGAATCGATATGACAAATATTTGGATCCATCTTTATGATCACGTGGAGATATATGTGTGTGTGGGAGTGGGTTTAGAAATCCCCTTCGCATTTTGGGGGCTGTCTATTTTACGACTGAGAAAAAAGATAATAAAAGAGGAGCCTTTGCTGCCGGTAGGCCCACAGAATCTTCCCGTAGTTGTAGAAACCAGTTCAAGCGAAGGCAATTTAGAAAAAAAACAGGATGCTACAGAGAGGGCTGCATAGATGCCTAAAATAGATCAATTTCTGCAAATGGCAGTTAACCTAAAGGCCTCCGATTTACACTTTTCATCGGGTCTGCCCACGCGAGTGAGAATCGATGGAGAGTTAGAATTGCTAGAAGAGACCTGTTTGGCGCACGAGGAGATCCAGGAAATTTTTTTTGAAATTTTAAGTGAGGAGGAACAGGCTAAACTTTTAAAGCATAAAAACTTAGATAAAAGTTTCACAGCAGCGAATATTGGTAGTTTTCGTTTGAACCTATTTTTTAATCAAAAAGGCATGGCAGCGGTATTAAGAGCGATCCCTAAAAAGATTCCTACCCTTGAAACTTTAAGGCTACCTCCCGTGATCTCCAGTTTTTGTAAATATGAAAAGGGACTTGTGTTGGTTACCGGGCCTACAGGCTCAGGGAAATCCACGACCCTGGCCTCTATGATTAATCATATTAATGAAAGCAGCAAGAGTCATATTTTGACCGTAGAGGACCCTGTAGAGTTTGTTCATGAAAGTAAATTAAGCTTAGTTAATCAGCGAGAAATAGGAGTCTCTTGTTTGTCCTTTTCCGATGCGATTAAGTATGCACTAAGAGAGGATCCCGATGTGATTCTCATCGGTGAAATGCGAGATTTAGAAACTATAGCACTGGCTCTCACGGTAGCGGAAACTGGCCATTTAGTTTTTGGAACCCTTCATACCAGAGGCGCTGGAGCCTCGATCGATAGAATCATCGACTCCTTTCCTTCAGACCAACAGGCCATGATTCGCACCATGCTAGCGGAATCTTTAAAGGCGGTCGTTAGCCAAACATTATTAAAAAAGGCAGGCGGTAAAGGCAGGGTCGGCGCCTATGAGATTATGGTGGTAAATACTGCAATCTCAAACTTGATTCGAGAAGGTAAAACCTTTCAGATACCGAGCATCATGCAGACTGGAAAAAAGGACGGAATGGTAACAATGGATAGTTCTATTATCGAACTGGTAGTCAATGGAGAGATCGATCCTGAAGAGGGTATGGCTGCCATGGAACACCCAGCTACACTTGAAGTTAAAATGAAAGATATGCCAAAAAAGAAACCGATAGCTATAGAAACTAATAGCGAGAAGGTGATTACTAATACGGGATCCATTAAATTAAATCCAAAAATTGTCACTCAAAATAAAGGACCTCTGACGGTAGCTTCTTTAGTTGGGGGGGGGGGGGGGGGGGGGGGGGGGGGGGGGGGGGGGGGGGGGGGGGGGGGGGGGGGGG
>JABMMY010000325.1 GCA_013205415.1 Deltaproteobacteria bacterium | reverse complement strand
GTTTGGTCTGCTTTGGTTATTGCTCCGGTTCCTGCACCGTCAACCAGCAGCATAGAAACAACCCCAAAATCTAACAGAATTCCCAAAAGAGAGGTGGCATCGAAAGAATACTTGATAGGAACTTGGACGTCGGTGCACCCTATTTTCGAAACTCTTATACTATGCTTTCCTTGTTTCGGAACCGCCCAGATAGCGCTATCGGTCCCTATCTCCATTTCATCGATATAAATTTTGGTTCCAGGTTCATGTGAGCGGACAGCAATTTGGTCACTGGAACCGTGAAACATAGTGGCACATCCTGTTAATTGAACCAAAACCATAAGTGAACAAAAAATCTTTTTCATTTTTTTTCTCCTGTTTCTGAAAACATAGTAAACACGGGTACTGGGGCCGATGCCGCACCTTAATAATAATCCAATTTAAATAGTAGGTAGTAGGTAGTAGGTAGTAGGTAGTTAATTATCCACACCTATTTTATAAAAATAAAATAATCTTCACATTTCAGCGCCGATTTTATTACCGATTTTTTAGCTTAAAAACCGCCATAGGAAGACAGAATGAGCGGAGTCATCGATTGTCTTTCGAGGGGCACCTATTCTTATACCTATACCTTGTTCAGGTATTCCTTAATCCTTACCCATCGGCCTTTAGTCTAAACGGATAACCGCCTATTTTCTCAATCAAAACTGTATTTTTCTTTTTTTTGTTTCTGTAAAATTAGAAATGGGGGTTTCTGTTTTTACAGAAACAGATATTCTATCTTTATGCCACATTACCGCTAGGTCTTCAAAAAAGGGGTCCTTTTGTTCCTTCTGAAATTCTTGCCTCTTCGCATCCTCGGCTGCTCTCCAGAGGGTCATTTTTTCATAACAAGCCTTGAGCCTCTCCTGTTGGGTCGCACTAGAAACACATTTTTTGTATTCAGCAAGCCTCACAATATCCTCTTTAATTTCCTTTAGTGGCAGCGGCCCAAAATCCTAAAGCGACTAGTGAATAGCTTGGGTATTTCTAATTGGGATTTCGAGATTATTAGATTCAATCATTGCATTATTATAATGCGATTTCGTCAAGGTTGAACCAAACTAATTAAAGCTAACAGAATTTAAGGAGTCATTTGTGAATTTTTCCTTTATTTATGGAACCGCATGGAAAAAAGAGCGGACCGAGGCTTTAGTGACTCTCGCTTTAGAGAATGGGTTTGTCGCAGTGGATACTGCAAATCAGGCCAAACATTATACCGAGTCTTTGGTGGGTGACGCCTTTTCAAAGTTTATTAAAAGGGGCCACGCTCGAGAACAATTTTTTATTCAGACTAAATTTACCTCTTTAGATGGCCAAGACCATCGGCTGCCCTATGACAGAACGGCCAAGATTTCTATTCAAGTAGAACAATCGATTGAGAGCTCTTTAAAACAACTCCAGGTCGATTACGTAGATTCCTACCTACTACACGGTCCCTATAACTATCCCGATTTAGGTGAAGAGGATTGGGAGGTCTGGGGGGCCTTAGAAAAGGTTTATCACGATGGAAAAACGAAACGAATTGGTGTGAGTAATATTAATCATCGTCAGTTAATAGCGCTTTTGGAAAGATCCACCGTGAAACCTTCTGTGGTTCAAAATCGATGTTTTGCCGAGACCGGATGGGATTTTCATGTTCGAAAGATTTGTGATGCCTTTAAAATTAGTTACCAAGGATTTTCTCTTCTCACAGCCAATCCTTTTGTCATGGATTTTCCTGAGGTAAAAAAAATGGCAGAACGCTTAGGAGTGGAACCGGCTCAAGTTGTCTTTATTTTTGCCCATCAATCGGGAATGATTCCTCTAACAGGAACACAGAATCCCATCCACATGGCTCAAGACTTAAGTGCAATGAAGTATCGTCTGGATAGTTCTGAATTAGAGTTTCTACTCCAATGTGGGCTTAAAGAATAATAGACCTCTCCCGTGTGAAGAAGGTTATGAGCCTGTCGGCGGTGAAAATGGTTTTGCATTGGAGCCGACTGACTTATGGAGAGCATAACCGTAATAACTCTGGTAATAAATAAACTTGCCGGTTAAATTCGCTTTCGATGTCTAATTTTTCTATTTTGGTACTCGTCATTTTCCTCGTTCTTAGTCCATCCGGATTTCCAAAGGATCAAATTCAGGCTTGTGGTAAGGGGCAACATTGGGTTCGCCCTCACCATAGAAGTGCTTATTTTCGCGCAGACGGGACCCATGTCTCAGCTGCAAATGTGATAGGACACTGTCAAACTAATCCAACAGGATTCGATTTCTGGAATCCCAAGAAAAAAAATGGACTGCCTCCTGGGTGGGAACACCCACAAGAAAAACCAAAGAAATGGACAGACAAGGATTGGGAGCGCGTGCTTGAAGCTTTGAGCGAATTACCAGAGACATTGTGGGTGCCGACTATTGAGGGTTTATATCGCTTAGAAAAATCTGTATTCGATCCCAATCCGGCATCGGGAGAGCCAGGAAACATTGCATTGTATGATCCGGCTTTTACTTCAAAAGATAAGCTTGCCCAAACCCTAGCCCATGAATTGGCACATGAACTTTACCGAAATTTTAATGAAGACGAATTGGCTAGTTATAGGGATGCAACCCAATGGTTTCAGAAAAAAATCGGAAAGAGGACTCATACAATTCGTGGGAGGAGTGAAAAGCAGTTCATCTTGCCTGACGGAATGGATTCCCCATCAGAGGATTTCAGTAACAACATCGAATATTATTTATTTAATCCCCCAAAATTACAGTCAGTAACGCCGTCGGCTTATCAATGGATAAAACAATATTACGGTGATAAACTAAAGTTACGCGGAGGGAAGTAATGAAATTTATTTTGTATACCTGTGCGATTTTCGCTTTTAGCGCATGCCAGTCATTCCAGAACATGGCCGGCCGCAGATCGGAGCTCTCCCTCCAATTTGCCAAGGAACAGCGCATTGGAGTGACTAAGCAAGGAGAAATACTATCGCTTCTTGGAAAACCGGATCGTATTTTTGATATGAGTGAAACTAATTTAGGTGGGAATGGTAAAATTTGGGCTTATCTTGCTGGCGGAATACAATCGTCTGGGCGCATATCATTCTCCTTTCCCGCAAATTCCGACATCGTTGATTCCATCACTTGGGATGTTCGCAATGGGGATCCCGAACAGAATCTCGAGATCGCTCTTTCTCAGTTTAAAGATTCTAAACTCATTAAAACTCTCCCCAAATACTGGGATAATCCGCATTCAAGTCCTGACGAAGTATATTATGAAGACTCAAACAACGGACTCACGATAACTTATTTAAAAACTCCCAAAAGAGTAACAACGATAAGTTGGGTGTTATCTGGTCGTGAGACAACATCTGAATTAGATCCAATAGCGAATGCTCCATATCCTTATTGTATAGCAGATCTTTGTGCCACTCCAATCAGATCGCAGTAATACATTTGAAAGTTCTATTGGGTTCGACCCCTGTAGGATCAATACAATCTCTATAAATTAAATATTTCTCTTTAGTTGCATTATTATAATGCGATTTCGTCAAGGTTGAACCAAACTAATTAAAGC
>JABMMY010000030.1 GCA_013205415.1 Deltaproteobacteria bacterium | reverse complement strand
TTGTCGTTGTCTGAAAGAAGAGAAGGTAACACTTATCACAAAAAAACCGATCCAAACGTCTGAAGAGGAGCTAAGAGAAAATCCTAGGGCGCGGAGCGCTAAACTTAGGTGCGTTGAAAAAATTTAAAGAAACACGTAAAATAAAGATATCTTATAACTTTCCTAAAATATTAAATAAATGATTGAAACTACGAATTCCAAAAAAGAGTTCACCACTCTTCTAGTGTCTGTTTTCATCTTAGCGGCAATTCTCGTTTGGATTCGTGCGCTCACGGTAAAATCTAGCTACCAATTTGTAGGGCAGGAACGGCAATACCGTCAATTAGAACAGGAGATGCAAGCTTTAAGAGTTCGCTGGTTGAAAATCACATCTCCCAAAAAACTAGAATCGATCGCCGCTCAATTGGGATTAGAGCCCGCAAAACTAGGTCAAAATTTAAAACTACAACCGTCAAAGTCGGAAGAAAAAAAATTTTAATGGGGCAATGGATAAAAATTAGATTGGGCTTTGTTTATGTTTCCTTTGCTGCTTTTTTTATTTTAATTGGTCTTCGACTTTTTCAATTGCAGCTTTGGAAAGATTCAGGACTTGATGGTTTAGCGAATCGCCAATATTTAAAGGTGAATAAAAAAGCTCAGTATCGACAACCTTTACTAGATAGAAACGGAGAAGAGTTGGCGGTTAGTATGCCCTCTGTCTCTGTATTTGCGCATCCAAGACTCATTAAAGCTCGTCGCAAAACTGCTATTTTACTTTCTAAAACTCTCGGGGGTTCTCCTAAAAAATGGCTCACTAAACTAGACAAAAAGAAAAGTTTTGTTTGGATTCATCGCCAGGTCACGGAGGAGTTAGGCAAGAAACTTACAGATTTAAAGCTTCCAGGCATTTATGTGGAATCGGAAAATCATCGTTTTTATCCAAATGGAAGTCTTGCAGGTCAGACTTTAGGGTTTACAGATATTGATGGAAATGGAATTGCCGGAATTGAACTTTCTTTAAATAAACAATTAATTGATCCCAGAACTAAAATGTCGATTCCTCGCGATGGAAAAGGAAATCTTAGTTATCTTGAAAAAAACTATGGAGAAAGTGTCGAAACGAAAAATGGAGTTAAACTTACCATCGATCGTAGAATTCAGCATGTCGTTGATGAGGAACTTGAGAGAGCTGAATTAGCTAATGGTGGCAAAAACATAATGGCCATAGTGGTAGATCCTATGACGGGTGAAATTATTGCCATGGGCCAGCGTCCCCTGTTAGATCCTAATTATCCCAACCAATCGTTAGCTGCTAATTCAAGTAATTTGTGGACCTCTCATCTCTACGAACCTGGATCTACCCTTAAGTCTATTTTTGCAGCAGAGGCGATCGAATTAGGTTTACTTAAGGCTTCATCAAAAATCGATTGCGAAATGGGGCGCTTGAAAATAGGAAATATGACAATTCATGAAGCAGAGGATAATCACAGGTTTGGAAGAATTACATTGTCTGAAGTGATTCAGCATTCCAGCAATGCAGGGGCTGTCAAGGTGGCTCAAATTCTCGGAGTTAATCGAATTAAAAATGCTTTGGGGAAATTTAATCTTATTCAAAAAACGGAGATCTCTCTTCCTGGAGAAACTTTTTCGCAATTAAAAAATGAGAATACTTGGAAAACTTTTTACCAAGCAACCGTAGGATTTGGTCAGGGGATCTCTGTCACCCCCCTTCAGATGGTAATGGCCTATGCACCACTAGCAAACGACGGATACTGGGTTCGTCCTAAAATGTTTTTGAGTGAGGTTGAAATTCCAGGAATTCAAAGCGCTACGCAAAGAAAGATCTTAAGTACCGAGACGGTAAAAAGCATGCGAGATATCCTGGTTTCAGTTACCGAGGGTGACAAGGCTACCGGAACTAAAGCAAGAATACCTGGTATCAGAGTGGCTGGGAAAACAGGAACAGCTCAAAAATATGAAGCGGGAAAAGGTTACAACAATAAAAAGTACCTATCCTCTTTTATAGGATTTCTTCCTGCGGATAAACCAGATTTACTTATTGGTGTGATGATAGATGAGCCTCGATTTCCCTATTATGGAGGGCTTACGGCAGCACCAGTGTTTAAAAAAATAGCTGAGCGCTCGATGCAGATCCTAGATCACATTCCCAAAACTGCCGTAGTCAAAAATTTAGTTCACGCTCCTACTCCGCAGGTCTCTCCAGTGAATACTCCGATGCCAGAAATTAGAGTGGCAGCTGATGGAGTGTGGTATATGCCCAATTTAAAAGGCCTTAGTATGAGAGAGGCCCTTAGAGTCATGGGGGAACATCTACCCTCTATTAAAATGGCAGGGGATGGTTTTGTTGACCGCCAGATCCCTGAATCCGGTACTGCAATCTCGCCCCAGAGTGAGGTGACTTTACACTTTTCTCCGAATGGTTAATAGACCTCTTTCATGATCTAAAGCATCTGCGATTAACGAACCCCATTTTTATTTTCCGACAGGAACTAGTTAAATTCTGTCGCGTTTCACGCGACAGAATTTAGTTACCGACTGGACAGACCTCGATTCTCCTTGTATCTCTTAATTCAATATGAAGACTTTAAAAGAACTTATTCATTCCTCAGAAATTATTGATTCGCAGGTAGATCTTAATTTAAAAGTTTCCGAGATAGTGCAGGATTCTCGTTTGGCTACCAAATCAACTTTATTCATTGCGGTCAAAGGTACTCTCTCTGATGGCCATCAGTTTGTAAAAGAGGTGTTAAATAAAGGCTCTATTGCAGTTGTTGAAAATGATTATCCCTCCGATAGGGCAGACTTAATTATTAAGGTAGCCTCCACTAGGAATTTAGTCGGTAAAGTAGCGTCTCGTTTTTTTAATAAACCTACAGAACATTTTTCTTTAGTAGGTATTACCGGAACTAATGGTAAAACCACGACCGCCTTTTTATTGGATCAGATCTGGATGCAGATGGGGTTAGTAACCGGTTTGATTGGAACGGTTCAAAACAAAATAGGAGGTGAGATCATTCCCTCGGATTTAACCACTCCGGGGCCGATTGAACTGCAGGGCCTATTCCATCGAATGGAACAAAAAAAAGTTCAAGTGTGTGTCATGGAGGTTTCTTCAATTGCCTTAGATCAAGCAAGAACAGAGGGTTCCTGTTTTAGTGTCGGCGTGTTTACCAACTTCACCCAAGATCACTTAGATTATCATCAAACTATGGAGCAGTATTTTAATGCGAAGCTAAAACTATTTCGCGACTATAAATTGCCCTGTATTGTTGTGAATATCGACGATAGTAAAGGAGTAGAGGTTTTAGCCTGTTCAAAGAATTCCCAGCAAATCACCTTCTCGTTTCATAATCAGCGAGCCTCTTTTTACATTCGAGATGCCAGTTTTAAAAAAACTGGCACGACTGCGAATATTCAAACTCCTGATGGAGTGATGGCATTAACGACGCCATTAATAGGAGCGCATAATTTAATGAATATTTTAACCGCTCTAGCAGTTATTAAAGGATTAAACCAAGATGTGTCTCTTGCTATTAAATTGCTAGAACAGGCTAGTGGCGCTCCAGGTCGATTAGAAAGGGCGATAGTGGGAGATAGTTATCCTAATATTTTTGTCGACTATGCCCATTCTGATGACGCTTTAGAAAATGTATTAAAAACACTAGTTCATTTGGGGGCAAATTCTCCTGGAAAAATTATTACTGTATTGGGTTGTGGAGGGGATAGGGACAAAACTAAACGTCCTAAAATGGCAAAGGTGGCCTCTACCTATAGTGATATTACGATTGCTACGTCAGATAATCCTAGAACCGAAGATCCTGAAATTATTTTAAATGATCTCGAATGCGGAGTTGATCAGAAAAAAACTAGCTATCATCGTGAAGTCAATCGCCGAAAGGCTATTTATTTAGCTTTAAGTCTAGCCAAACCGGAGGATCTGGTACTGATTGCCGGTAAGGGCCATGAAAACTATCAAATCATCGGGACCGAAAAGCAGCCATTTGATGATAAGCAGGTAGTTAAAGATTATTATCGAAGCTAAGGGCCAGCGGCGAAATTATTTTTTTAAAACCGTCGCTTCTCTAAAAATCAGTTTTGAAATCAAGAACACCACAAAGGCCACAACGATGAAATCAATCCCTGTTCCGATCACCTTTCCATAAAAAATACCGTGGTAACTTAACTTTCGAATGTCATCAACATTGGCCGTTTTGAGTGCGGGTTGAAAAATGAGAGGCATTAAAAGATCGTTTACCACCGAGGTAACAAGCTCATTGGCCTTTCCACCAATGATGACAGCAATTGCTAAACCAATGACGCCATAATGTTTTAAAAACCCTAAAAATTCTTTGGCCATAATCGCTCCTTTTCAGCCGTTGTGATATTCTTCCTGTTTATCACCGTCAAATAAAAAAAATGAATCAGCCTTTGACGGTGGGTGAGTCATTCGAGAAAATAGGGCATGGGTGAACTTTAATG
>JABMMY010000029.1 GCA_013205415.1 Deltaproteobacteria bacterium | reverse complement strand
TCTTAGGATTCTTAAATTCCTCCTCCTGCTGTGTTTGCTCAGCTTTGGCCTCCATATAACGCATAAATTCTTGGTCATTTTGAGGCATTCCTTCGGCACAAACTAATTGCCCCATTAATAATGCGGTAATCATCAAAACAAATTTCATCGAGTGCTCCTTTTAGAAAGACATTAGTGATAAGAATACCAAATAAGTTAAGCATTAGATACGGGGAGTCCGAATGGAAACTAAATCTCAAGGGTACCTTCATGGGTATACCAAAGAAGAACAAAATCGCCTGTACCAACAAGCCAGATTTCTTGAAACCTCAGTTTTTGAGTCTATCGACTTTTCAAAATCTAAAAGGCTTCTTGAGGTAGCCTGCGGTGTAGGGGCCCAAACTGAAATTCTTTTAAAACGTTTTCCTCATATTAAAATAGATGGCATTGATGCGTCACAGGAACAGATTCATACTGCAGAAAAACATCTAAAAAACTCAATCGCTAAGGGTCGGGTGAATCTAAAATTGGGAGATGCCGGTCATCTTCCCTATCAAGATCATGCGTTCGACTCTAGTTTTGTTTGTTGGTTTTTAGAACATGTAAATCGACCCGTTGAAATTTTAAAGGAGATCCGACGAGTTTTAGAGCCCCGCGGCATTATTTATTGCACAGAGGTCCTAAATGCGACATTTTTTTTACACCCTTATAGTCCCGCAACTCTTCAATACTGGTTTCATTTTAATGATCACCAATGGAACCTAGGAGGCGACCCTTTTGTGGGAGCTAAATTAGGAAACTATTTGACCGATGCTGGATTTAACAATGTCACAACAGAGGCAAAAATTCATCACTTTGATAATCGTCAGCCAGAAATGAGACAACAAATGCTCGATTATTGGACTCAACTGCTTTTGAGCGGAACGGCACAACTTTTAAATTCGCAAAAGGTCTCTGAAGAACTTGTAAACCAAATGCGAGAGGAATTAGACCTTTTAAAACTTGCGACAGATTCCATTTTCTTCTACGCAGCCATGCAAGCTCGGGCCTTGGCCTGATAACAATAGCTAACACTTAATGAACTGATCTATCTAAAAATCCTACCCAGACAAGACCCCGCTCCGTATGGTTTATCTATGAAAATAAAATTACCTGTCACTATTGCATTGATTTTTATTTCTACTAACCTGGCCTTCGGGAATATTTTCTCCTATTCTCTAAAAGGACTTCCTAAAGAGGAGCGCAGTTGCCACATTCAGGCAAAATCTGTCGTATCTCAGTTCGAGCAACAAACAAAAGTTAAAGTGGCTCATATTGAATGCACTAAAGAAACTCTTATCCAAGTTGACTTTGTAATCGAGTACGAAGCCTCTACAGAACTACAGTTTACATCGACCGATTACTCATTTGATGGCGTTTATCAAAGAGGCCGCTACGAAGAAAAAGATATTTGTGATCAAAACCTATCTAAACAAACTCATATTTTTGAAGGAGCAACGGGTCTAAAATCTCTATTCTCCTATTGTTCACGATCTGAATATGATGGTAAGAAACCATGGGCAATTATCATTATAGGGCTAGGAAAATCTTTGTCACTCCCCACTCTCGGAGGCTATACTTTTTACACCGTACCTAAAAGCATCGCCTACATTGATATTTTTCAGGGATTAAAAAAGGCCTTAGAAAAAAATGGAGCCATTCTCTCAGATCTAATTTTCACCAGTTCATTTGCTAATGGCGACGCTAATATCCATTATTATGCAAACAAACGCCAAAGATTTGTCCTGGAACACATAACAAAAACTCCTAAACTAGAACAGTGTTTAGCACAGGCTGAAGAGGCCAGATCTTTCCTTAATTCAACTTCGAATCCTCCCTTTACCATTTATTGTGGAGGGCCGATATTTGGGGAGTTTGAATTAAACCTAGGATTTGTAAATGACTATGCTATCTCTTGGAAAAATTCTGTTGAAGAGTTCATTACTTTTGATGATTGCCAATCTCATAGGGACGAAGTGATATCCCATTATAGTGGTAGTACCCTCAATAAATTACTGGGTGGATTTTGCTCTCGCAATTATGAAAATCGAAAGTATCAGGTTGTTCTTTTGAGAGATCCTAAATAATTAGTAAAGTTCTACCGGTAGAATTCAATAGGATTAGGGAGACTCAAAAAAAATAACCCTCCGCAACATAAAAGAGAATTCAAGAATTACTCTAGCCATTCGGATTTCATCTTAGTATAAATGGGTTATGAGCTTAAAAATACTTGTAACTACCGGACTTTTTTTTATTTCTACTAATATCGCATTTGGAAATACTTATACCTATGCTTTAAAAGGGCATCCCAAAGAAAACACCAACTGCTACACTTTAGCAAAATCGCTTATTAGTTATTTTGAAGCGGAAACTAAGGTGAAGGTTCTTCACATCGAATGTACGAAGGAGACCTCTAGCGGATTTGATTTTGTGATCGAATATGAATCAAATCAAAAATTAGAATTTACGTCTACCGACTATGAATTGACTGGTGCTTATCAAACAGGCCGTTACCATGACAAAGAGACGTGCGAAAAAAATCTTCCTACACAAATTAATATTTTTCAGGCGGCCACTAAATTAAAACCCATCTTCAGTTACTGTCGGAGTCATGAAAAATTTTCAACTATCGGTCCTGGCCACTCCCTCAATATTAGAAATGCAAAACCCTGGGAACCCATTATTACAGCGGTCGGAAGATCACCTGTAAAACCAATATTGGGCGGCTATCTATATTATAGTAAGCCCATTAACATGACCGATATTGAGCTTTTTGATAGTCTTAAATCGGCAATGGAGAGAAATGGGGCAATTCTTGCTGATTTGGTTTTTGATGATTCCTTCATTTTAGGAGAGACAAGCGTCCATTATTTCAGTAGTTCCCTTAAATCCATTCACATGGAACAGGTGACTAGAACTGCTAAAGCGGAGCAATGTTTATCTCAAGCTGAAGAGGCCAAATCTTGGTTAAACTCAATTAATAATCCTCCCTTTGGAATTTATTGCGCGGCTCCTCAATTTGGGCAACCAGAGTTCAGCCTAAATATTGGCTTTATCAATAATGAGTCTATCTCTGCTAAGGATGCAATTGATGAATTCGATACCTTTCAAGACTGTGAAATCCATAAAGCAGAGGTCGTCCAAAACAACGCCGGCAGCTCTCTAAAATTATTATTAGGTGGCCTTTGCACCTATGAGCAAAATACATACAAATACTTAGTGCGTCTTTTTAGCCAAGAAAAATAATAACCCTCTTTAAAGGTGACACAGGTATTTTTTATTTGATTCAGCCCAAAAAGTAAGAGGCTATTTATCTTCTGTTTTTTTTTGAAGATTCAAAAACTCTAGTAGTGATGTCCTCCAGCTTCCCATATTTTGTTCTCCCAATTGAGCTAACAGTTTCTTATTAGACATCACTCCGAATAGTGGCCTTTGAGCCGGGAGCTTAACCTCAGAGGTTTTTTTGGGAATTAATCTAGTAGCCAACTGTAATTTTTCACAGACAAAACCATAGACCTCTTCCCATGTCGCATAATCATCATAAGCAAAGTGAAATAGGCCATGGGCCTGCTGTTCGATTAATTTAAGAACCACGCGACTAATATCTCTAGTCCAGGTCGGAGCTCCCCACTGGTCTGAAAAGGGGGTGAACTCTGCTTTGTCTCGTAAAATAGTAAATCGATCTTTTTGAGCTCCGTAAAGCCATTGAACTCTCAACACTAAATTGATCCGATTTTTAAGGACCTCTTTATCACCTAGCAGTTTTGTTTCTCCGTAATAATTGGGACTAGGAGGAATAGTCACATCAGTTTCCGACCAAGGGCTATTTCCAGTGCCTGAAAAAACATAATCGGTGGAAAAATGAACAAGAGGAATCGTCAGAGAATTAGCGACTCCAGCCAAAAGCTTGGGCCCAGTTACATTAATGAGTTCTGCTTTTTCTCTTTCTACCTCCGCCTTATCCACATGGGTGTAGGCAGCCGCATTAATAATATGAGATATGGAATTATTTTTAAAAACATTCTCTATTTGGGAGAGATTGGTAATATCTAAAGCCTGAGAGTTTAAACCCAACACTCGGTGGTTTCCCAGGTGAAGTGAAATATTTTTCACTAGGTCAGAACCCAACATTCCTTCAGCACCAGTGATTAAAATTTTTGAGTTTTGTTCCTCAAATAAATTCATTACTAGACCTATTTCATGACCTATTTACTAAACATTAGCTGATTAGCCATATTTAATGATTCAAAGGTACCCGCATCGGTCCAGTTATTTTGAAACATGTCATACGACATCGTTCCCTGTTTTATATAAAAATTATTAACGTCGGTAATTTCTAATTCACCACGACCACTCGGCTTCAATGTTTTAATCACCTCAAACACCTGCGCATCAAAAAAATAAATCCCGGTTACTGCATAAAAACTTTTTGGGTTTTTAGGTTTTTCTTCAATCTCAATAAT
>JABMMY010000324.1 GCA_013205415.1 Deltaproteobacteria bacterium | reverse complement strand
TCATCTATTAGCGATAACCTCGGCCGAAGATAATGTCTCACTGCCACAAATCTACCTTTCCAAAACAGTAGATAAAATAAAATCGGGTCTCTTTCTGGAAATGGTAGGTCTCGGCGATAGAAAAAAGCATAAACCCAATGAACTATCCGGAGGGCAACAGCAGCGAGTGGCCATTGCGCGGGCTTTAGTAAATAATCCAAAAATTGTTTTAGCCGATGAGCCCACAGGTAATTTAGATTCCAAAAGCGAAACAGAGATCATGGAGCTTTTGTGCCAACTCAATCATAAGGGAATCACTATTATCCTAGTCACCCATGAAGAGGAGATTGCAAGATTTGCACAAAGAATCATAAGAATGCGAGATGGGAAAATTTTATCTGATGAAAAGGTAAAGGACAGAATCGAATGCCCTGTCTCAAATAAAATAATATTGCCCCCTCCCACCTCCGCGCCAAAAAATCTTGACTCTTTTCAGCTTTTTGATCTTCTAATTCACTTTAAAGAGGGACTTAAGGCCTTAGTCGCAAATAAGGTAAGAACCTTTCTTTCTATGCTGGGAATTTTAATTGGAGTCGCAGCCGTCATTGCGATGTTAGCACTAGGAAGAGGCGCGCAGAGATCTATAGAAACTCAACTCTCTTCACTGGGCTCTAATTTATTAACACTAAGGACCGGTTCCTATCGTATGGGAGGTGTTTATTTAGGATCAGGAGCCGTGGCTAAACTAACCGCAGAGGATAGTGAGGTTATTAAAAAAAGTATCCCTTCCGTTAAAGCTACAGCCGCTGAGATAAGCGGCAAGGGACAGGTGGTTTACCGAGATAAAAATTGGAACACTCAAATTTTAGGAACCACAGAAAACTATCCCAATATGAAGGCTTCCATTCCTATCATTGGTCGGTTTTTTGACGACGTAGAAAACAGAAAAAGAAATCGAATTGCAGTTATTGGAATGACCGTTGCGGCAGAGCTGTTTAAGGACGCAGACCCCATTGGTGAGTATATAAAAATCAATAAAGTTCCATTTCAGATCATAGGGATTTTGCCGGAGAAGGGAAATAATGGGTGGAGAGATCAAGATGATATTATTATCATTCCGCTTTTCACTGCGATGTATCGTCTTTTAGGAAAAAATTATGTCGAGCAGATAAACATAGAGATTAATCAGCTTTCAGAGATGGAAACGGCAGAGGAACAGATCAAATCCCTTATTGAAAAACGTCATCGCATCCCTCCTTCACAAACCGATGCCTTCCAGATTAGAAATATGCAAGATATTCAATCGGCACTCACTGAAAGCAGCCGAACCATGGGCTGGTTATTAGCTTCGATTGCTGCAATCTCTCTTTTAGTAGGTGGAATTGGCATTATGAATATTATGTTGGTTTCTGTGACAGAAAGAACCCGAGAGATTGGATTAAGAAAGGCGCTAGGTGCAAAACGTAAAGATATTCTAATTCAATTTTTAGTAGAGGCGATGGTAGTAAGTCTACTCGGTGGCATTTTGGGAATTATATTGGGCTGTACCATCACACTCATACTGACTCTATTGGCCAATTGGACAACCTCTATTTCAATCTCTTCGGTTCTAGTAGCTACTATTTTTTCCGCCTTCACTGGAATTTTCTTTGGCCTCTGGCCTGCAAAAAAGGCGGCCGCTCTAGATCCCATAGTAGCCTTGCGATATGAATAATATGGCTCTTCTTCAAAACAAGCTTACCAACCGCTTGTGGTCCTGGAGAGATCGAGAGTCTTGGCGAACGGTTCTCCCTGACCGGTATAACGGCCTTCGCATTTGAAAACCATTTTTACTTTGTAATCATCGAGCTTGCTGGAGGAAGACCCTTTGCCGAAGAAACTACCCACCGCTCCTGCAATCCCGGCCGCAGTCTTGTCTCCACCTTGGTAGGCAGATTCCTCTTTAACCATGGCGAAATCCTTTTTTTGTTTAAAGCAATATTCCTCGGCTTTAACTTTGGCTCCATCATAGGCGAGTGCTTCCGTACCACTCGATGACACGACCAAAACGTTTCCACCAGTTTGCTTCATGAGACTCACTTTTGCGTCGATGGTTTTTTGGGTGCAGCCTATAGCAAGTACGATTGCAGCTAAAGCAGAACCAAGTAGTGTTAGGT
>JABMMY010000323.1 GCA_013205415.1 Deltaproteobacteria bacterium | reverse complement strand
GAGACATTCTAAAAAGAAAACTCATGATTAAAGAGTTAATAAATACCGATTTTCCAGAGCCTGTGGCACCCGCTACTAACAGATGAGGCATGGAAACTAAATCTGCAAATACCGCATTGCCATCTGTAGTTCTTCCAAGCGCAATAGGGAGGCGTAATTTTTTATCAATATAATCTTTTTCGTTGAGGCAATCTCTGAGTGCAATAGTTTCCGATTGTACTAGGGGCACTTCAATACCCACGACCGTTTTTCCTGGAATAGGGGCTACAATTCTTAATTCTCTAGTTCCCAAGACAACGCCTAGGTCTTTTTGTAATGCCGCTATTTTACTTAGTTTAATTCCAGCACTAGGTTTGTATTCATAGGTGGTGACCACAGGCCCTTGCGATACTGCAGTGATCTCTCCTGTGATTTGAAAAGATAGTAGGTGCTCACAAAGCTTCTGACTATTTTCTTTTATCTCCCCCTTAGTCATTTTTCTGGGATTATTTGCCGGCCCTTTGAGTAATCGAGTTGAAGGTAATGAGTAGGTTCCTTTAAAGGGAATCATATTCTGAATGGTGAAAATTTTTGAAATGGGCTCTTTGGATTCGGTGGTAGTAGTATCGAGTGTGGGTTCCAAGAGGGCTGTCTCCTCCTCATCAATGCTTTCGGTATCCCTCTTTTTAGCTCGACTCCGTTTACTTTTAATAGGAATATTTTTGATGGGAATGGCAGCAGGCGTACCCTTGGTATTCTCCTCGGCAGATGCTGTCTTTTTTATGGCTGAAAGTTTCTCGATTTCAGATCTATTATTTTCCCTCTTTTCATCTTCATCGGTTTCGTCCTCTTCAGAATAGCCGAATATCTTGTGAGTCAATTCCAACATGGATAGGTGTGTCGTGAATATTAAAGTGATGATGAAGGCACCACTCACCATAATAAGCGCGCCGGTCGTATTGAAAACCTTCTCTAGTGCAGAGCCGACATATCGACCTGCCAATCCGCCCTGAATAAGGCTGACCTCGGCAGCTTCAGCTCCCCAAATGAGACGGCATCCTAAAGCACCTAGAAAGGTAGAAAGAATAAATCCGAGAATGGGCATCCATTGAGATTTTATGGAGTCCCCTCGAAAGGCTAAATAGGCAATCCATGTGGCAAGAATAATACTGCCGTAGCCCATCACTCCAAGCGAGCCTAAAAAAAGCTCACTTAAAATGGCCCCTACAAGGCCACCCATATTATTAATATGGTCGATCCGGCCGTTTAAAATATTAAAAGTATCGAGCGGAATATAGGAGGTCACTGCCACTAAAAGAAACAGAGACAATAGAGCATAGATACTACCTTTGATTTCACGGGAAGTGTGATCTTGAACCTGACTTTCAGATACCTGTTTGCTTGGCCGGTAAAATAATAGGCTCATAGCTTGGCGTAATTTATTCATTCCAACGTTCCTTAAATCAAAAGGGAAGAGCAGAGCTCTCTCATTAGCCACCTGTGGCGTTTCCTAAAGGCTGCAAAGGAGATGCCGTCTTTGACTGTGACAAACAACCCCAAAAAGGTAATAATTAAAGGGAATTTAACTGGCAATTTGATTTAGAGGCGTGCTTAAGCTCAATCTTGTCACAAACTGTCTAACTTTAAAACAGGGGGAGTCTGAGATTCATGGAGATACTTACAGATAGCTGGAGTTTAATTGTTATCTTGTTAGCGGCATTTGTGATTGGTTGGGCGGCAGAAACGGCGCAAACTTTTATGTCTCGGGCCTTAGCGTTTAGTATTTTAGCGTGGCTACAAACCCTTCCCGAATTTGCAGTTGAAGCGAGTATCGCTTGGCGACAAGAGCAGGATCTGATGATTGCCAATCTAACGGGATCCCTTCGCCTGATCGTGGGATTGGGATTGCCCATGATTTTTTTCGTTCATTTCTTTTTTCAAGGAGTTAAAAATAAAAGATTTATTAGGTCGATCAAGTTAGATGATCAAGATTTCTTAAGTATTATCTGCCTATTTGTTTCCATACTTTATTTTGTCTTTATCTGGGCGAAGTGCTCTTTAACCATTTTTGACTCTGGCGTACTGTTTTTTATTTACGGAAGATATTTGTGGATATTAAAAGATTTTCCTACTCACACCGCCGAGGAGGAAAGTGATCTTCCCTGGATTGGGAAAAAATTGGTGAAGTTGGATCCCGTTCCGAAGTTAATAGGCGTGGCGCTGCTATTTACCGTAGGAGGCATAGCGCTTTACCTCAGTGTTCATCCTTTCATCGACACCCTACAAAAATGGTCGATACGTATGGGGATCTCCACCTTTATTTTTATTCAATGGGTAGCTCCTTTTCTATCTGAATTTCCAGAGAAGGTGTCTGCCTTTAATTGGGCCAGACAAAAGAATAAGGCTCCAATGGCAGTGATGAATATGGTGGGAAGTAATATCAACCAATGGACCATGCTCGCCGGAATGATTCCTATCGTATTTAATTTATCACTCGGACATTATCAACCCATTAGCTTAGATTCTATTCATAGAGCTGAACTATTATTAACGATTGTGCAGTCTTTGCTTGTGGGTGTGCTGTTAATGGATCTTGAGTTTTCTATTAGCGATGCCGCTCTTGTGTTTGTTCTTTGGCTTGTTCAGTTTATTTTTGCCTCGACCCGAGAGGCAATCACCTGGGTGTATTTGATATGGGCGATTGGCGAAATCATAAAATGTCTTTTTGTTTTTTGGAAACACCAAGAACTTCCGAAGGCCTTATTATTAGCTAAACGTTATTACGGACGTAATGGGTGAGAGCCGCATTTTTAACTAGTAATGGTTCCACAGATAAAATAACTATTGGGGATCTACCCAAACCTGTTCCCAAACAGGATGAAGTCTTAATCGAAATAAAATTTTCTGCGCTTAATCACCTGGATATTTGGGTGAGAGAGGGTTGGCCAGGATTAAAGTTGGCCTTTCCCCATATTATGGGT
>JABMMY010000322.1 GCA_013205415.1 Deltaproteobacteria bacterium | reverse complement strand
TAACTATATGATTTATATATATTTTTTAACAGAGTAACTATTGAGTGGGAGTAGTTTTTAAGGATTGAGTCATTGATTACAAAGGGTATTCATCCGTACCTTTTTTTTGGAAAAAAAATCATAGCTACGCCCACGCACACAATTCGAACGTCAGGAGCTAAAAGCAAGCTGGCTCGTGAAATAATGGGACCACACGCCTAGTGGTGAGACTCGACGGACCTCGGTGCCAACGCTTTAAAGAGGATACCAAGCTGGGGGTAGGTTTTTTATTGAGACAATGTATTTATTATCCGTACATATTGTCTTGATTATCCGTACATAATCGGGCATACTTTTGCTATGCTGACCCCTACAAACAGCGATGCACTTCTAAAGCGGATTGACGAAGAACTTACGAAATTAAAGGAACCCCGGGTCCTTATTGCTTGTGGGGGAGGCGCACTCATTGCGATGAAAGTGGTCGAGCGAAGAACCAGGGATTTGGATATTATTTCTCCCGAGATTGATCCCATATTGAAAGAAATAGCGGTTCGGTTGGCTCAGGAGTTTGGGCTATCTTCCGATTGGCTCAATAATGGTCCCGCATCGCTCGCTCGTGATCTGACATCGGGTTGGAAAAAACGAACGGTTTCCATCTTCCGTGGAAGGAACCTGGAACTCAAGGCGCTGGGACGAGAGGATCTGCTGGCAACCAAACTATATGCTTTTTGTGACAGAGAAGACGATTTTGAAGATGTCCTAAAGCTCAAACCGACTTCGGAGGAATTAAATAAGATCCTTCCTTGGGTGCTTGTTCGCGATGCTTCTCCTCTCTGGCCGGATCGTGTGAAGACTTGTTTTGAACGAGTCAAGAAACGGTTAAGCCTTGAATAGTCTATTTACTTCCCATCGAGACACTCTCTTGTCGCTAGGATTTGCGATCTCTGGCAAGATTCCTAAAGTTAGCTCCGATCCGGAAATCGCAATCTTGGATCTACTTCCCAGCTTTTTTGAAGATCGAAAACTCTTTCGCCTATTGTTGGCGTGGCTTCACGTAACTTCTGAGCTGATTCATATCGAAAGACTAAACACGCTTGCTCGGAAACTAGAGCCCCGATTAAAAGTAATCATGGCCACCGTCGCCCTCAAGCTCACGCAGCAAGATCGAAGATGGAATCTTATTCATGAATCTATGAAAAAATCTCTCCCTCGTATCAAGGCCAATAGGATAGAAATTCCCGAGGGATACGACAATCCTTTTCTTTTATCAAAAAACGGGCTCGATCTGGAGTTCGCACGTTTTGGTCTCCGGTTAGCAAAACTTACCCCCGAAGACAGTAAGAAAATATTAGTATTACGAGGAGTCCTGGCGGCTAACGGCTGGCTGAGGTTACGAGCGTTGATAGGTTCCAATTTCCGAGCCGATGTCGCTTACCTCTATGTGTCCGAACGAGTAAAGGGTCCAGCCGATGCAGCCAGGGTGCTCAGTTGTTCGAGAGATACGGCATATCGAAATTGGCGCTCACTCGAAGATGCCGATGTGAGGAAGCTTTTGAAACTATCGGCTTGATTTCCCTTCATTGGGATGACGCGTGAGCGTCTCTCGAACCCAAAGGGGTTAAGTTGATCGAGGTACTTTATGGGAGCAGAGCTTATCTGTTTTTGTGATGATTTAACCTGCTACGGTCTTCGTTATAATAAGCTTTATTATTCGGATAAAGATCACATATCAATTTCGGGAAGTACCTTTCTTCTTACTGACATGGTTAAAAAAGATTTATTCAGATAATGTGGTATTAGTTATTTGTAGATGATTAAGAATGATGTAACTTATTATAATCAAGATATAACTCGCCTACGTTATTATTAGGAAATAAATAATGAAAAACAACAAATTGACCTCTGTTTTTTGTAAAGAGGCACCGATTCCACTGGGGAATTATGCCCATGCTGTGCAGTGTGGGGATCTGATTTATGTTTCTGGTATTGCATCAAGAGATTTTGTGACCGATGAGATTCCAGGTTTAGAAATGGGGGAAGATGGGATTAAACGTCATTATGACATACGCCTTGAAACAACGGCTACCCTAGAGAACATCAAGAAGATTCTTATCTCCGCGGGAAGCGACTTAGAACATATCATAGAGATAAATTCCTATTTACTCGATATGAAGGATTTTGAGGCCTATAACGAGGTTTTTTCCGTTTTTTTTCCCACTCATCGTCCGGCGCGTACTACAATTGCTGTAGCGGGATTGCCTGGAAATATTGCGATTGAAATGAAGGTAATCGCATCGAAAAAATAAGATATGGAAACTCAATTTAAATCACTCGAAGATGAAATTATTTCAGGGAAAGATATTTCTGTTCCCGATTTTTTAAAAACATGGCTCGCTAAGCCAAAATTAAATTTTATTGGAAATCGGCTTTGTGAATCTAATTCTAAGAAAGTGTATTGTAATATTAATCCTGCGACGGAAGAGGACATTTGTTGGGTTGTTCTTTCGGATAAAACCGATGTCGAAAAATCGATTCAAGTCGCGCGCGATGCCTTTAATAAAGGCGACTGGTCACAGCTTTCACAAAGAGAGAGAGCTAAAATTGTAAAACGCTTGGGTGAATTGATAATAGAACATCGAGCTCCCTTGGCTATTTTAGAAAGTCTAGATACCGGAAAACCTATTTTTGAAAGTTTTGAAGGGGATATTCCAAGGTCTGCTAGTAATTTTCAATTTTTCGCAGAGTTTGCTGAAGAGGAAGAGAAACTTGTTTTTCAAAATTTACAGGATGAGCACACCGCTTTTCGCGAACCCTTGGGTGTGGTTGCACTGATTACCCCTTGGAATTTACCACTATATCTAGCGACATGGAAAATAGCTCCTGCACTAATGATGGGTCATAGTATTGTACTAAAACCCTCGGAATTAACACCACTGACCGCCTGTTATTTTGCCGAACTTACACAAAAAGCAGGTTTGCCTTCAGGTGTCTTTAATGTGGTACACGGTTTTGGCGATAAGTCTGCGGGAGAATTTTTAGTGAGTGATCCTGGTATCGATGCCGTCTCCTTTACCGGAGAGACCTCAACAGGTAGAGCCATCATGCGTTCTGCAGCGGTAGGGCCTACTCGTGTTTCATTTGAGCTTGGGGGGAAGGGTGCGACTATTATATTTGAGGATGCAGATATTCTGGAGGCTGTTCAAGAAACATTGAAAGCCGGATTTAGAAATCAAGGACAGATTTGTCTGGCCACCCCAAGAATTTTTGTCCACAAAAATATATATTCAAAATTTCGTGATCTTTTTGTAGAGAAGGCGAATCAGATTAAAGTAGGAAATCCTTTGAACTATTCGAATCGAATGGGTTCGTTGATTGGACGCGAGCATTGGGAAAAGGTAATGGGATATGTTTGCAAAGTGGAAGAGCCAATGAAGATATTAAGCGGTGGCGATCGTCCAAGAGAGATAAGAAAGGGGGCTTTTTTAGCTCCTACTGTAATTGAAAATGTACCCTTAGATCATCCTATCAGCCGAGAAGAGATTTTTGGGCCGGTGGTTTCACTTTATTCATTTGAAAATGAAGTTGAAGTCATAAAAAATGTGAACAACACTCAATATGGTCTATCTGCCTCTATTTGGACTATCGATTCGGAACGTGCAGAGCGAGTTTCTAGAGCTGTTCAGTCGGGGCTGGTGTGGATTAATTGTTGGTTTGCTAGAGATTTGAGAGTTCCTTTTGGTGGACAAAAGCGGAGTGGCATTGGCCGAGAGGGTGGAAAACATAGTTTAGATTTTTTTAGTGATTGGAAAAGTGTTTGTGTGAGGAGAAAAAAATAGATGGGACTTTCACAAAATGAGCTACTAGATATTGCGGACAAACTTGATAAGGCGGAGGCTACCTGCACTCCCATTGAATCGTTGGTCGATACCTATCCGGGGATGGAGGAAAAGGATGCCTACCAAATTCAATGGATCATTGCTTCAAGAGCCCTACGAGCCCAACGCCACCTAGTGGGGTATAAAATAGGACTTACAAGTTTAGAGG
>JABMMY010000321.1 GCA_013205415.1 Deltaproteobacteria bacterium | reverse complement strand
TTTCGTACGGTTGGCCCGAATGCTTCACTAAAATATGATTGAGCTTCTCTTTAAGAATAAGAATTTGCTTAGCTTGGATAGCAATATCGGTAGCTTGCCCCTGAGCTCCACCTAAGGGTTGATGGATCATAATTTGTGAATGGGGCAGCGCATAACGCTTTCCCTTTGTTCCCGCAGCTAAAAGTAGTGCGCCCATACTGGCCGCCATGCCTGTACAATAGGTGCAAATATCTGGTTTGATATATTGCATCATATCGTACATTCCCAACCCCGCAGAAACACTTCCGCCGGGTGAATTAATATAAATATGAATGTCCCCTTCAGGATCCTCAGACTCTAAAAAGAGTAACTGAGCAATAAAAAGATTCGCGACCGCATCATTGACCTCTGTGCCAATGAACAGAATGCGTTCTTTAAGAAGGCGTGAATAGATATCAAAACTACGTTCGCCCCTAGCGGTTTGTTCAATCACCATAGGAACGAGATAACTATTGCTAGTTTCTGTTTCACCTAAAGTGGGTTTAATAGAATTCATGGTTTGAGAAAGAGAGATGATGCCGGACATGGAGTGTGCCCTCCTAATCTTAATATTAAACCTCCGATTCCCAAAAATGACAAGACCCGCAGTGCTAGAACTGCGGGTCTCATTGACTTCCTAAAACACCGGAAAAATTTTCCGTTATTTTTCCATTTTTGCGTGGGTAATTAAAAATTCAAACAGTTGATCGGTAAGAATTTCATCGCGCAAGCGCTGTGTAATTCCTTTTTCATTTAAGAACTTCTGAGCCTCTGGAACTGTTTTAGCAAGTTGAGTTGCAATCATTTCAACTCGTGCTTGCATGCGATTAGAATCAAGTTGAATACCCTCTTTTTGTGCAATCGCTTTTAAGATCAAGGTACTCTTAACCATATTTTCAGCGCGTTTTTTGATAAGACCCATCTCGTCAGCTTTGGGTGGCGGCATTTTAATATTTCTCTTTTTAAAATCCTCTTTCATCCACTCTAAAAGAGCTGTCGTTTGTTCCTCTGCTAGTGATGCAGGAACTTCAAAGGTGTTTTCTGCCACCAGGTGATCCACAATCTCTTGTCGTTGTGCTTTTTTAGATTCTTCCCCTTTTGACTGCTTAATATTTTCTCGGATTTCACCGGTTAAGGACTCAATGGTAGCCCCCTCTTTTAACTGCGCCGCAAAGGCATCGTTAAGCTCTGGAAGTATTTTGTTTTTTAATTCAATTAACTTCACAGTAAAGTTGGCCGTTTTTCCTGCGACGGTCGCGTCGCCATATTCCGCAGGAAAGGTCTCTTCGACTTCGCGAGTTTCTCCCGCCTTCATTTCCATTAATGCTTTTTCTACATTGGGAAGAACTCTCTCGATACCTAGTTCCACAGTATAGCTTTTAGATTCCTCTTTTTTATTTGGATTGTCCTTTAAAACAAATCCCACCTCAACCACTGCAAAACTTCCTTTTTCTGCCTTTTCCGCAGTTGATGGCTCAAGCGTCGCCATTCTTTCTCTTAAGTTGTTAAAGGTTTCCTTGATATCCTCTTCGGTAGGTTCGGTAATCTGTTTTTTTAACGAAATCCCTTTGTAGGCTTTTAATTTGATTTCGGGTTCCACCTCAAACTCGGCAGAAAAAGCAAAGGGCTTGCCGTCTACAATTTCATTGAATTCCACTTTGGGCCGACTGACAGGAGAAAGTTTGGTCTGTTGCAAAGCTTCATTAAGACCGGCCTCCAGAAGATGGGAAACAATATCTCTTTTAATTTCCTCTTTAAATTTCTGTTTAATTAATTGGGCCGGTGCTTTTCCGGGTCTAAACCCTGGAATTTTTGCAGATTGAATATATCGAGTGAGCATCATCTTTTCATGCTTTTCCATGGTGTCTCCACCAAACTCGATGGTGAGTTTCACCTTAGTCTCGCTTAAACGATCGATACTTTTCACGCTTAGATCATGGCTGTGTTCTTTTTCGGTCACAAAAACCCCTGTTTTTAAATAGTTAAAATAGCTCGTCTTCTACCACGGCATGGCGCTAGGCACAATAGAGGTTTTATTGGCTTTAAAGGATAGAATTACTCTTACCTATCGACGAATTCCCCTGGAAAAAAGAATCGATAAAAAGGTAGGTGACTCCGATTACAATGCAGGAATCGGCCACATTAAAAGCGGGCCAATGGTAGACCTCCTTCCAATGAAAATCTAAAAAATCCACTACATAACCGAACCGCACCCTATCAATTAGATTTCCGATAGCCCCCCCCATCACTAAACTTAGGGCTAGTCCCGTTAGCTTTTGATCGGGTTTAAGCTTTGCTAAAATAGCCATGATAATAACCATGGCTAAAATGGGAACCATGATGAAAAAGGGGTCTCTTAAGTAGGCGGGCGCATTATGAAAAATACCAAAGGCCGCCCCCATATTCCTTACATAGGTAAGAGCAAAAAATGACCGAATAATAGAAACACTCTCACCCCAATGAAACCGATTTAAAACTAATTGTTTCGTCCACTGATCACATAAGGTCACCAGAATAACGGTGGTCACTATCGTTACTATTTTCCAGGGTGGAAAAGATCTCATATTAAATTCCTTTTTCTCTGCGGCCTCTGCCATTCTGCTTAAGTGTGTTCAAAAACATTAAAATGACACCGACTAAAATAGAGATATCGGCGATATTGAATGCCGGCAAAATTATTTTCTCTTTCCAATGTATCTGCAGAAAATCGATGACATAACTATATTTGATTCTATCTAATAGATTTCCCATGGCTCCCGAAAAAATAGTCGTCAGCGCCACCGAGGTTAACATTTGATCATCTTGAAGCTTGATGAAAATAAGAATAATTAAAACCAGTGCAAATATAGGGA
>JABMMY010000320.1 GCA_013205415.1 Deltaproteobacteria bacterium | reverse complement strand
TCATAAAGGGGCAATAGTTTATTCAACAGGGATTTGGAAAATAGCTGAACTTAAAATCTTAACAGAGCTGAGGCGTATGGGTACTTCGCTTTTGAATCTCAAACGGGAAACGAAAGTTCCCGTCGTCGGAGTCCGTTGCCCTATTTGTTTTTTAGAGGCTCGATGGGAAATTAATTCACGGAATGCGAACACCTATTTACAGGTAAAAAAAGATAGCTGGATGCCAGGACTATGGGTGAAACCTACAGGGACTTCACTCCTAAGGGGGCCGCCGTGGAATTACAAATTAAGTCTAAATTAACGAAGGATATTTTTTGAAACTCTTAAAATCTAAAACCGGGGTAGTGCTATTTGAAGCCCTATTCTGTTTTCAGCTTTTAATCGTTCTTCTCTTTGTCGGGCATGTTGAGATAGTGAAATTATGGAGAAAAAAAACGGAGTTACTACAACAGGAAAGAATTCCTTACGATGGAGAAATATCATGGAGAAATACCAAAGTTTTTTAGCCCTACTAACGCTTAAACCGAAACATTTTGCACTTCTGGTCTCCGCAATAGTGGCCATGGTTATAGCTTGGGAGACAAACATGTTTTTATCTTCAAAAAAACCAGGGATCGATGGACGACGAATTCTTGTTGCTATCAGAGATCTTAGTGAAGGAGAGTTAATTACCTTTGCAGATTTTAAAACCATAGCGGAAGAGGATTTAAGTCTTAAAATGAGAAAGGCTAGAGTCGTTACCGACCAGCAGTTAGCACTCGTTGAGGGACAACGTTTGATAAAAGATATTACAATTGGGACTCCACTTTTATTAGAGGCGGTTTATCCCCCAGATGCCACATTATTTTCTAAGGATATCCCTAAAGGATTACGAGCCTATTTTGTTGAAACTGTCACCTTAGAAATGGTTCGGCCAGGTGTGAAGGTAGACTTAGTTCTTAAACCCAATCGAGAAAACAAAGATTCATTAATTTTAGTCGAAAATGCACTGGTGCTATCATTAGATAAGCGAGAGGAGTCTTCGGGCGTGGTAGTTGCTTTATCACCAGAAGAGATTGAATGGATCGAAAGAAACTCTCGACTTGGTAAAATAGTTTTAGCTATTAGAAATCCTGGAGAAATAGGTGGTCGGGGAGCGTTAAAGAAAGATAAGCAAGGGGCAAAAAAAAGAGTTAAAGTAGAGATGATCACGGAGGGAATATGAGTCGTTGGAGTCTCAAAAATATACAGAGCTTCATTGGTATCATTTTAGTTACTTTACAGTGCAGCTCTTTTTCAGCGGTAGCGGCTATTCACCCTCAGTCTGGATATTGGATTGGAGTTCAACAGTTAGGTGATTGGAAATCTGAAGAGGAGGCAGTTTACCCTGAACTCATAAGACAGGTTCAGAAATGGGTTGAAAATATTGATTCTCTTAATGTTCAAGTGGCATTGTCTTCGATACCTGCAAATAAAACTCAAATAAATTTAGAAAAATTGAAGTTTCAATTAGCCCAAGCTACAGAAAAATTAAAGAAGGTCTTGGTTTCAACAGATAATAAAGAGACGACTTCGGTCCTATTTAATCGAATGATTGAGCTCCGAAAAAGGTCCTCTGGTAACTCTAATTTAGGACCTGAAATTCAGGGGTCTCTTGTAATTGAAGCGGCCTATTATTGGAAACAGGGCCGGTGGGCGCTCAGTACAGCTGCTGCAGAAAGAGCTATTAAAATTCACCCTAAAGGGCAAATATCTTCCTTGGCCGAATGGGATAGTTTGAGTTCAGCAAATTTTAATATTGATGCTTTTGATAGTTTTATTGAACAAATAAAGGCTAAACAAACTCGTAATTGTATTATTAAAATTGATACCGTTCCTAATTTTGTTGAAGTTAAAGTTAATGGTTTTTTAATGGGGAGCATCAAAGAGGTCGCTTTAGTGCCCGGTGGAGCTCATCATTTGGAGCTTATAGCTAAAGGATTTAAGTTTAGAGAACAGATAGTTCATTGCAAGGGATTAGAACACAAGAGATTAAAGATTTCGTTAGAACAAAATCGAGAACCCTCTCAAATTGAGGTCGCTAAATTAAATAGAATGTCTAATTCTAAATCGATGATCTTAATTGAACCGATTAAGGATACCTTTAAACTATTTCTTTATACTCCAGGAAATGAAATGGATGAAATTCCATTAAGAAACCCCCTTAGATTGGCAAATTTGGGATTGGGAAGTGATTTAATAGTGGGCCCTAGCACAGATGCCACAATAGCTTTATTTGAGAAACACAAATTACTTGCTAGTAATCTGCAGGTAACGGAGATTGGCAAAAATAACGATTCCTCCTTGCTTCAAAATAGCGTTAATGCTGGAGTGAAAACTGGGAAAACTACATGGTTAGAGTCTCCTGTATTTTGGGGGATTATTGGGGGAGTTCTTCTGGGCGGTGCAGTGACCTACTTTGCAAATCAAAGAGGAAATTCAACTTCGGTTAGTAGTGATTGGGAATAAACAAGAGTTACCATGAGAGATGATAAATTTTTAGTTCAGTTGATCAATAATATTTCAAAAAAAGATCTATTTATTGGCATTTGGTTATTAAGTGGAGCCTTTATTTCCTATTTAATGTGGAGCTATTATAAAAAAGCTAATCAAAGAAATTTTAGAGAAAGTAAAGGAACAGGCAGACGGTCGAGCTCTGTTGTGGTTCAAAAAAATATAGATAACTCTAAAGATCTCAGTAAGAGAAACTAATAATCGCTGTCATCTTCATCATCGCCTTTATTATCATCAGCAGTATCATCTTCGTCATCATTGCTATCATCAGCACTTTCCAAAGGCTCTGGAATAGAGTCCTCCGATTGCATCAGTCCCTCAGTGGTAACCTTTTCGATCGATTTTTTTCTTGATTCTGATTTTAGGGGAGCTACAGAAATAAAGTCCTTTGGGACCATGGAATGGCCGCATTTTGGGCAGGTCATTTCCTCTTTATTAAAATCATAAAATTTGGTTTGGCATTTCGTACATGTCCGTTTAGATCCTATATTTGCTGGACCTGTTGTTTTTGTAGCTGCCTTTTTCATATTTTTATCTACCTCTAGAATCTTAATGCACTCTTGCGAGCATCTTTAATACAACAATTCGAACTTTTATTAGCTACAAAGAAGCGCCTCGTCAAGAGAGAAGACGATTAGATATTATGAAATGCGGTTAGTGCCACAAATTGTTGATATCTCTCATCGATCATTTTTTGAGTTAGAGGGAGAAGGTTTTTAAAGCCAAAATCTTGAACAATAAAAGAGGCCATCACACTGCCATAAACAATAGCTTTCCGAAGTGTAGACTCTGATAAATTAAATTGGGGCTGTGAAGCGATATAACCCATAAATCCGCCCGCAAAAGTGTCTCCAGCTCCTGTGGGATCCTTGACTTCGGCTAAGGGCAATCCTGGAGCGCTAAAAATCTTTCCATGATTAAATAGAACCGCTCCATATTCCCCTCTTTTTACTACTAAGAGTTTAGGGCCCCAATCACTAATAACATTGGCTGCAGTTACTATGTTGAAACTTTTAGTGAGTTGGCGAAGCTCACCTTCATTTATGATTAAGCAATGGCATTTAGAAATCACACTAATTAAGGATTCCCTTTGTCCTTCAATCCAAAAATTCATCGTATCAATGGCGATAAACTTAGGATTAGAAACCTGAGATAGTACTTTGTCCTGTAAAGCGGGAACGATATTTCCCAGAAATACAAATTCGGAGTTTTTATAGGAATCGGGAACTTCAGGTGAAAAATTTTCAAATACATTCAAATGGGTAGCAAGTGTCTCGGCTTCATTCAGATCATAACCATACTTACCAGACCAATGAAAAGTCTCTCCCTTTGCAACTTTAATTCCCTGGGTATCGACCCCTCTTTTATTTAGTAAATTTAAGTGATCCTTAGGAAAATCCTCCCCGATAACACTCACACAATTAACTTTTGAAAAATAGGAGGCCGATATTGAAAAGTGATTAACAGAACCTCCCAATACCTTCTCATGGCTTCCAAAAGGGGTTGCAATCGTATCGAAGGCCATAGAGCCCACTGCTAAAATTGATGACATAATATTTCCTTGTCGTTAAATATTTTTAAAGCCAAATTTACTCAGGCAGAACAAATTGGAAAAATAAGGTACGTCCTTTACGTTTTATTTCCAAATAGATTCTTTTTGAAGAATTCAACGCCTTTTTATAGATTGCTACTGAAGTTACACTCTGGCGATTTAGGCGGACAATGGTATCTCCGACCTCTAAACCGAGCATTTGTTCACCAATAGAGCCGGGTTGGATAGCCTCAACCACCACACCCTCCTTTTTCTTGTCTGGCGCCACCACTAATCCCAATTTGTCAGGTTCTTGCTCGCTTGGAGTTGCCTTTTGAATCTCTTTCTCATTCTCAGGAAGCTCTCCTACCTTGACCGTAACGGTACGTGCTTTTTTATCATTGTACGAAATTAGTTTTATTTTGACCGAATCGCCAGGTTTGTAGTTTCCAATTTTTCGCTGAAGTTCATTCACATCTTTTACCGGTTTGTCTTCGATTTCAATGATGACGTCTCCTGCTGTAATTCCTGCTTTAGTCGCCGGACTATTTTCAAGCACCTCATGAATTCCAACACCCTCTTTAATTCCTAGGTCTTTCGCCAGTTCAAGGTCTAAAGGTTGAATATAAACTCCAAGCCATCCACGAGTTATTTTTCCATTCGAGATGAGTTTTTGAGAAATGTCCTTGACTAGATTTGAAGGAATTGCAAAACCGATTCCCATGTAACCGCCACTACGAGTGTAGATAGCAGTATTC